>JAEEHG010000008.1 GCA_016280695.1 Solobacterium sp.
AATGGCCGCGGAAATGCCGGCCGGCCCGGTGCCGATAATTGCTGTGTCATAACGAGTCATGCTTTTATACCTCCAGAACACTGTCAATATATCATAAAATTTAATTTGATAAAACTGTTTTGCCCACCAACGCTGAACCCGACGATACCGCCGGCGAAATCCCGGAAAAACAGCACCGCGGCCGGGTGAATTTCTCAGGTTTTTCTGTTTTATCAGTCATTGTTTTGCTGTGTGTCCGGATCAAGGCCGAAATACACAAACAGCATCCGGTCCTTGCCGTTCATATCCCTGAGGATCTCATAGCGGGCTTCCGGCAGGAGTTCTTCCACCAGCCGGCCCATGCGTTCCCGCTGGTCCCAGCCCATTTCAAAAGCCATCATGGCCTTTTCCTTCAGCACCTGCCGGCAGCTGCGGAAAATGGCCCGGTAGCCGTTCAAGCCGTCATCGCCGCCGAACAGCGCCACATGCGGCTCAAAGTCCACGACTGAATGTTCCATCGTTTCCTCTGCCGGTATATACGGCGGGTTGGAGATCAGGATATCGAGCCTGATCCCGGCGGCGATCAGCGGCTGCAGGTAATCCCCGGTCATGAAGGTGATGTCCGCTTCATTGAGGGCTGCGTTCCTTTCCGCCATGGCGACCGCCTCCGTCGAAATGTCCGTCGCCGTCATCCGCACCCGCGGTTCCTCTTTTGCCACCGTAATCGCAATGGCCCCGCTGCCGGTGCCGATGTCCGCACAGGCCAGTTCCCCGGCCGGGAAATACCGGTCGATGCGGGAGAGTATGTGTGCACACAGCTCCTCGGTCTCCGGCCGGGGGATCAGCACATCCCCGCTGACCAGCATCTTATAGCCGTAGAACCAGGAATAGCCAAGGACATGGGCCATCGGTTCCTGCTGCAGGATCCGGGCCATGCCCGCATTGAACTGTTCCTCCAGTTCCGCCGGCATCTCCTCATCATAGTGCATATACAGGTTGTAGCGTTCCTGCCGGCTCAGTTCCACGAGGAAAGCCATGACGGTCTCGGCCGGCACATCGTTCTGTTCACAGAGGGTCTCGTATTTCCTTACCGCTGCCGCAAAGCTCGTCATACTTCCGCGTTCTCCAGTTTCTCTTTTTCTTCCGCTTCCTTCAGGCCGGCAATGACGTCATCCAGCCTGCCTTCCATGATACGGTCCAGCTGGGTAATGGTCAGGCCGATGCGGTGATCGGTCACCCGGTTCTGCGGATAGTTGTAGGTCCGGATCTTTTCCGAACGGTCTCCGGTGCCGATCTTGGCCCGGCGGATCTTTCCTTCTTCTTCGTCCTTCTGCCGCTTGAGTTCCTCATAGACCCGGGCCCGGATCAGCCGCATGGCGGTTTCCCGGTTTTCGATCTGGGAGCGGCCTTCCTGGCAGTTGACGGTGATGCCGGTCGGCACGTGCACGATGCGGACTGCCGAGTCGGTCTTGTTGATATGCTGGCCGCCGGCGCCTGAAGCCCGGTGGGTTTCGATGGTCAGGTCCTTCGGATCGATTTCGATGTCGGTGTCCTCCGCTTCCGGCTGGCAGAGCACGGTCGCCGTGGAGGTATGAATCCGGCCCTGGGCCTCGGTCTTGGGCACCCGCTGGACCCGGTGGGCCCCCGATTCGAACTTCAGATCAGCGTATACATCGGTGCCCTTGACCCCGAAGATGATCTGGCTGAACCCGCCGGCTTCCGAGGGGCTGGCTTCCATGATCTGGACTTTCCAGCCGCGGGCTTCCGCGTATTTTGAATACATGCGGAAAAGATCACCCGCGAAGATATTGCCCTCATCACCGCCGGCCCCGCCGCGGATTTCCATGATGACGTCGTGGTCATCGTCCGGGTCCCGCGGGATCAGCAGTTTCTGGATCCGGGCCAGCAGTTCTTCCCTGGCCGGTTCGCATTCTGCCAGTTCCAGCTCAGCCATCTCCCGCAGTTCCGCGTCCTCATCGGCCGCCATCTCCTGCGCCTGTGCGATCCGGGAATCCAGTTCCTGCAGCTGCGCCCAGGCATCCACGGGCTGTTTCAGCCGCGCTTCCTCCTTGGAAAGGCGGGTCATTTCGCGGGGATCCCGGAGGATTTCTTCCGAAACCAGACGCCGGTTGATCTCCTGATACTGTTCTTCGATTTCCTTCAGTTTTGCGCGTACAGGATCCATGTTGTCTTCTCCTTTATTCATCCGCCGCTCTTTCCCGGGCGGCATAGTAAACTTTAAGCCGGCGCAGGGCCCGCGCCTCCAGCTGCCGGATGCGCTCCCTGGTCACGTGGCAGGCAGCCCCGACTTCCTCCAGGGTTTTCGGGATGCCGTCATCCAGACCGAAGCGCATGCGCAGGATGATCTGTTCCCGTTCCGGCAGTTCGGCGAGCATCTCCGCCACTTCTTCCCGCAGGAATTCCCGGTCGGCATAGACCGAGGGATCTTCCGCGGAAGGGTCCTCAATGAAATCACCCAGGACCGAAGATTCTTCATCCCCGGCTGGCTGTTCCAGCGACACGGTATCCAGTGCCGCCTGCAGGATCTCCTGCACCTTGCGGGCAGATATCCCGTCCAGCCGGGCTGCGATCTCCTCCGCATCCGGTTCCCGGTGCAGTTCCTGCAGCAGTTCCTTCTGCACGCGCCGGATCTTGACGAGTATCTCGTTCATATGCACGGGCAGGCGGATATCCCTGGCCTGGTCCGCGATGGCCCGGGCCATGGACTGCCGGATCCACCAGGTCGCGTAGGTGCTGAAACGGAAGCCCTTTGTATAGTCGAATTTCTCAACGGCCCGCATAAGCCCGATGTTGCCTTCCTGGATCAGGTCCTGCATGGACAGGCCGTGATTCATATAATCACGGGCAAGCGCCACGACGAGCCGCAGATTGGCGTTGATCATCTTCTCCTTGGCAGCCGCGTCACCTTCCTGACACTTCCTGGCGGTTTCCCGCTCCTCTTCCGCATCCATCAGCTGGATCTGCCCGATTTCGTTCAGATACTGGTGAATCGAATCCGAAAGATGGGCCCGGCTGTCCGCATCCGCAAACGGGTCAGGCACCTCGTCCGTATCCGGTTCCGTTTCCGGGAACAGGGCTTCTTCCTCGTCCAGTTCTGCCAGTTCTTCTTCAGCCAGTTTTTCTTCCGGCGTTTTGTCCATACATACTCTCCTTTCGGCAGTCTTATTTTACAATGAATCCCCTGACGGCAGAAAAAAACCTGCTGGGCAGGTTCTTTCTTACTTCAGTCCGTACTTCTTGTTGAAGCGTTCCACACGGCCCTGGGCCTGTGCGAATCTCTGACGGCCCGTATAGAACGGGTGGCAGTTCGAGCAGGTATCCACTCTGATGTCCTTGACAGTGGAACCGGTTTCGAATTCAGAGCCGCAGCTTGTGCAGACAACCTTTGTCCGATAGTACTTCGGATGAATGTCCTTCTTCATTTCAGTTCTCCCTTCCAGCCTTGGACCGCCTGTGGGTCCAAAGAAAGTGCGCTGTTATAGTATCATGATCCGCCCGGTTGGGCAAGAATCTTTTTTATTCTGTCTGATCGCGCCAGATATCCGCCCCCAGCGCCTTCAGTTTCTCGTCAATCGCGTCATAGCCGCGGTCGATATGATAGATATCGTGGATCTCCGTCACGCCGTCCGCGATCAGGCCGGCCAGCACCAGTGAAGCCCCGCAGCGCAGGTCCGTCGCCGTCACCTTGTCGCCATAGAGCTTGGCTGGGCCCTTGATCTCGCACATGCCGTTGCCGACTTCGATATCCGCCCCCATGCGCTGCAGTTCCGGGCAGTGCTTGAAGCGTTCCTTATAGATCGTGTCCTCTACCCGGCTGATGCCCTCACACTGGGTCAAAAGCGCCGTCAGGGGCTGCTGCAGGTCGGTCGCGAAGCCCGGATACGGCTTGGTGGTCACGTCCACGGCCTTCAGCTTTTCCGGGGTCGACACGTGGATGGAATCAATGCCGATATCCATGGTTACCCCGATCTCATCCAGTTTCGAGGTCAGCGCCTCGATATGCTTGGGGATGACATTGAGGATCCTGACATCATCGGCCATGGCCGCCGCCAGGATCAGGAAGGTCCCGGCTTCGATCCGGTCCGGGATGATTTCGTGGAAGCACCCTTCGAGATGGTGCACCCCGTCAATGGTGATGATGTTCGTGCCGGCGCCCTTGATGCGGGCCCCCATCTTGTTCAGCAGGGTTGCCACGTCGATGATCTCCGGTTCCTTGGCCGCGTTCTCGATCGTGGTCCGGCCTTCGGCATAGACCGCCGCCATCATGATGTTGATGGTTGCCCCGACCGAGGAGATATCCAGGAAGATCTTGTCCCCGACCAGCTTGTCGGCCCGGATCGTATAGCAGCCCCGGTCATATTCGACCTCAGCCCCGAGGGCCTCAAAACCCTTGATATGCAGGTCGATCGGCCTGGGCCCCAGGTAGCACCCGCCCGGCATCTTGATCCGGACATAGCCGTACTTACCCAGCAGCGCGCCCATGAAATAATACGAAGCCCGCAGCTTCGTGACGATATCATCATCGAGATCCGTATTCTTCATATTGGTCGGATCGATGATCAGATGACCGTTGCGGTCCGTATTCACATCCACATTAAGCAATGCCAGGATTCTGGCCAGGGAATCCACATCATCGATATTCGGCACCCCGACGATGGTCACCGGCCCGCTGGCCAGCACCGCCGCCGGGATCAGGGCCACGGTCGCGTTCTTCGACCCGGAGATGGTCACTTCCCCACGCAGCCTCCGGCCGCCTCTGATTTTAATGACTTCCTGCATGCTTCAATTCCCCCTCAATATATGCCAGCATTTCCTGACAGTCTTTCACGAGCACGTCACACGCGCTCTGGTCCTGTCCGAACCGCCGGTCCTCTCTCGCAATGACGGTCATGCCGGCATTTTTGCCTGCTTCGATGCCGAAGCGGCTGTCTTCATACACCACGCATTCCGCCGGTTCTGCGCCGACCGCTGCTGCCGCCGTCAGGTACACATCCGGGGCCGGCTTGGGCTGTTTGACCGAATCGGAATCGATGATGACATCGAAATCGCCGGTAATGCCCATCTCCCGCAGGGCCCGGTCAATGGCCGGCCGCGGAGATGACGAGCAGCACGCCAGCTTCAGCCCGTATTCCTTCAGTTTTGCCAGCACTTCCGGAATCCCCGGAAACATCACTTCCCGGCAGTTCAGCGGCCGGTCCGCGAAATAATCATCATTCAGCTGTCTGATTTCCTCCCGGGACAGCCGGTGGTCAAACATCTCATACAGCATATCGTATGTCTGGGCCATGTTCGTGCCGATAATCGTATAGACCAGCTCATTTGTCCCGGTATAACCGGCGGCCCGCATCCAGGCCACCGTACCTGACATATAATAGCCTTCACTGTCGAACAGAATGCCGTCCATGTCAAAAAGAACTGCTTTGATCATTGTTTTAACTCCCGGCATTATTCTACTGTATTTTGTCCTGATTACCAATAGGACAAAGCCGGACTGTTTGTTTTCTGTCCGGCCTGGGTAAAGATTCAGACAATGCTGGCATGCGTCATGCCGCAGGCCCGGGCGGTATTTCCAGTCATCTGCGGCGGCGGCGCATCCGGAGAGCCGGCAGAACAAAAGTGCCCGGAAAGCGGGCACTTTTCTGCTTTGTATCAATAATCTTCGTCGGCTTTGACCGGTTCCGGTTCTTCGGTTTCTTCCAGTTCCTCGATCTCTTCGTCATCCAGGTCATCCAGATCCAGATCGCTGTCGTGAACCTCATTGAAAGAACGGCGGTTGCGCAGGTCCCACTTGTTGCCGCTGAGGGCAGCGAAGCGGGTGTCCAGCATCAGATCGGAATAGAATACCGCTTTCTTGCGGTTCACCTTCTCCGGCGGGATCTTCATCATCTTTACGACTTCCTGCCAGAGCCGGGAGAATTCAATTTCCTTCTTCCGCCTGGACATGACTTCATAGGCTGCGTCAGTCATTGTTTCCTTAGTTGTGCTCATCGAAATAACTTAAACCTTCTTTCATTACATATGTTCCGGAGCACTGACGCCGATGCAGTCAAGGGCATTCTTCAGTGTGATCTCACAAGCCTGCACCAGGGCGACGCGCTGGGCCGACTGTTCCGGGTTGCCGGGGTCAACAATTTTGGATTCATTGTAGTAGCTGTGGAATGCCTGGGCAAAGCGGGCAATGTAGTTAACCATCTTATGAGGCATACGGCTGGCAGCTGCGTCCGCGATGACCTGCGGGAACTCATTCATGAGCTTCAGCAGGGTCAGTTCCTTTTCGGTGGTGATGAGATCATATTTCTCACATCCGGCTGTTTCCCCGGCCTTTTCCAAGACGGAGCACATTCTGGCGTGGGCATACTGGGCATAGTATACCGGGTTTTCGTTGGAACGCTTGGTGGCCATATCAAGATCGAAGTCCATCTGGGTATCGGCAGCCCGGCTGGCAAAGAAGTACCGTACGGCATCCACGCCGGCTTCGTCCATCAGGTCACGCAGGGCAACCGACCGGCCGGAACGCTTGGACATCTTGAACTCCTGACCGTCCTTGATCAGCCTGGCCATCTGGATGATTTCCACTTCCAGGGTATTCTCCGGCAGGCCCAGGGCGGTCAGGGCCGCCTGTACCCGGGCGATATAGCCGTGATGGTCCGCCCCCCAGAGGTCAATCAGCTTTGTGTATCCCCGGTTATACTTGTCCATGTGGTAGGCAATATCCGAGGTGAAGTATGTATAGGCACCGTCGCTCTTGATCAGCACCCGGTCCTTATCATCGCCGAAGTCGGCCGTCCGCAGCCACAGGGCTCCGTCCGCTTCATAAATCCGGCCCATGCCCCGCAGCACATCCAGGGCGTCCCGCACCAGGCCGCGGTCATACAGTGACTGTTCGCTGGTCCAGACATCAAAGTGGACCCGGAACTCATCGAGGTCAGCCTTCAGTTTGGCAATTTCCGCCTGCAGGCCGTATGCGCGGAAATACGGCAGGCTTTCTTCCTTTGTCATCTGCGCGTATTTATCCCCGGCTTCTTCTTTCATGACTGCGGCAATCTGGATCAGGTCCGCCCCATGGTAGCCGTCTTCCGGCACTTCGGCATC
>JAEEHG010000088.1 GCA_016280695.1 Solobacterium sp.
AAATACCGAAGGTGGTGGCGTCAACCGTTGTCAGGATTTCCACCAGCGGCCAGAAATCCGGCATGCCCCGCAGCAGTGTTTCACTGATTGATTCACTGCCGTTGTATTCGATGAATACCTGCCCGGGGTGGTAGATCGTATCCAGTTCCCGCATCTTCTCCACCGTCAGTTGGGTGGAGGCATCAAAGAATTCGATAAAGGCGTTATGCTCATCCAGGAACTTTTCGTCATACCCGGTTTCACCCTGTTCAAAGCAGAGGATCAGGGTCCTGCCGGCACCTTCCATGAACTGCTCATCATTCATCGTATCCTTGATCAGCGTTGTCTTGCCGCTGTCAAGAAAGCCGGTGAACAGATAGACAGGAGCTGCCATTATTTCACTCCGAACAGATCCTTGATCAGTTCAAGATCGACCTTTTCGCCGATGATGGTGATCAGACCTGTATAGGCCGGTGTACCGGTGCGGATTTCAGTGTCACCCGGGACATAGTCGAAGAACAGCCAGCCGCCGTCCTTGTCCGGGACAATACCCTTGGCTCTGACGATGTTTTCGCCAAGACCTGCCAGGGCGGCTTTCAGGTCGTCTTTGGAATACTTGTTGATGGTTTCGATACCGATCGAATCGAAGACTTCATCGGCATCATGCTCACCATGGTGATGGTGATGATGGTGATGCTCATGTTCATCCTCGCCGAGATAGATCCGGTTGCCTTCGCTCAGGCCTTCATTCGGATCGGCATGCTTGTGGTGGTGATGATGCTCATGTTCCTCATCATCGTCATGGTGGTGATGATGGCACTCACACTCTTCACCATCTTCATGGTGATGATGGCACTCACATTCTTCACCGTCTTCATGATGGTGGTGGCACTCGCACTCTTCGCCATCGTCATGATGGTGGTGGCATTCGCACTCTTCATCATCGTCATGATGGTGGTGGCATTCACATTCCTCACCGTCTTCATGGTGGTGATGGCACTCGCACTCTTCATCGTCATCATGATGGTGGTGATGATGCTCGTGCTCTTCTTCCTCTTCGTCTTCATCCTCATCTTCGCCGAGGTCTGCCGGGAAGCCGTCGGTAGCACCGGTCATGGCGTCAAAGATGATCTTGCCGTCAAGTTCATCCCACGGGGTGGTGATAACCCGGGCATCCGGATTCAGTCCCCGGATGATGGCCATGTCAGCTTCCAGTTTTGCCCCGTCGACATTCTGGGTACGGGACAGGATTACACAGGTCGCTGTAGCGATCTGGTCATCGAAGAATTCCCGGAAGTTCTTGTGGTAGATCTGGCAGCGGGCAGCGTCCACAACGGTGCTGTAGCTGTCGATTTCCAGGCCTTCAACCGTACGGATGGCCCGCAGGATATCAGAGAGCTTGCCGACCCCGGACGGTTCGATCAGGATCCGGTCCGGATGATAGGTCTCCACCACCTGGTACAGGGCCGCCTCAAAGTCACCCTTCAGTGTGCAGCAGATGCAGCCGCTGTTGATTTCATTGATCTGGATACCGGCTTCTTTCAGGAAACCGCCGTCAATGCCGATTTCGCCGAATTCGTTTTCCACCAGGACAACCTGTTCACCCTGGAAAACATCCTTCAGCAGTTTGGCAATCAAAGTTGTTTTCCCGGCCCCGAGGAACCCGGAAATAACATTCACTTTTGTCATGTTTTCAACCTTCTTTCCGTAATTTTGCAATTGCATTATACAACAGCCGTCAATAATAATAAGGAATTTGCCCGTATCCGGTGTCCTGCGGGATCACAAAATTCACACAGAATAAAAAAATAACAGTATAATGTAAAAGTATTCAGCTTAAGGAGACAGGAACATGGCTAGAATGATCAACGCGGACCTCCTCAGGGAAGAACTGCATAAGGCTGCAGAGGAAAAAGGATCTTTTGACGAAGAAGTCTTTACATTGAAGGAAATGGAAGAACTGATCAACGCGCAGCCGCAGACCGGATATGAACGCGTGACCCGCTGCAAGGACTGCATGGAATATATCGGTGCTACCGGCCGCTGCCGGCGCTGGGGTGTCCACGTCAAGGATGACAACAACTTCTGCATGTACGGGCTGTTCCTGAAAGGATACAGGAAATACTGAGACCAAAAGAAAACCAGTGAGAGTTCACTGGTTTTTCCATGCTTCCGGGCCGAAATGACGTTTCAGAATGGCAATGATATCGCTTTGTGTAACCAGCTTGTCGCTGGCAATCCGGGCGGCCAGTTCACTGAGGCTGTCGGTCTCCGGATGGATATCGTATTCATTGAGAATTTCCCAGGCCAGGGAGTCTTCGCTGAGTGCACACATATATTTGTTTCTCCTCGGCATTATTGTATGCCAGCCGAAAACAGAATGCAAAGGGGATGCCCGGCCGGATTGTCCGCCTGTCCGGTTTCGGGTAAGATGGTAATATCAGAAGAATCGGAGAACTGCTATGGAACTGCGCCGCATTGAAGAAAAAGAGCTGAATGACTTCGTCATGAGCAGCCCGGATGTGCATTATATGAAAACAGGCATGTGGGCCCGTTTCAAGGAAAAAACGGCTCATGACCGGCATGCGTTTTTCGGTTTTTATGAGGAGGACCGGCTGATCGGAACGGCAATGGTGCTGCAGAACAGCTGGCTGGGCCACAGGTATCTCTATGTCCCATGGGGCGTATGCATGGACTACGGGGATGCGGAACAGGTCCGGAAAGCATACCGGCTGCTGCAGAAACATGCGGATGAGAAGAAGGTTGCGTTCCTGCGGGTGGATCCGAACGTGGTCCGCTGTCACCGGACAATTACCGGGGAGCCGGTGGATGACGGCTTCAGCAACGAGATCATCACCGAAACCCTGAAGGAACTCGGTTACATGCATAAGGGCTACGGTTATGCCTACAATGGTTCATGGACCAACCGGTATACACTGATCGCGGATCTCTCGGCCGATCTGGACACAATCTATGCCCGGTACGCCAAAGCCCGCCGGACAGCACTGAACCGGCACGCAGTGATCGGGGTGTCCACCAGGCTGGGTGATGAGCGGGATATCGGCACGCTGATGGCCCTGGAAAAGCAGCTGACCGAACAGGATGGTTTTGCGCCGCATTCCCGGCAGTTCTTTCAGGGACTGCTGGATTGCTTTGGTGAGCATGCGGTCATGTATGTGACGGAGATCCGGCTGGATGACATGATCAGCGGGATCAGCGACGAACTGGCCGGAAAGAAATACCGGAAAGATCCGGAAGCCAGGGCGGCCAAGGAAAAGGAGCTGGCCAGGGCAGAAGAGCTGAAGCAGGCATACGGGAGTATCGTGCCGGTAGCCTGCGGTCTCTTTATCCGCTGCGGGGATTATTCCTGGGACCTCTATACGTACAATCACAAGGAATTCAACTTTATCAAACCGGTGGACAGCCTGCATGCGTTTGCCATGGCCGACATGAAAGCCCACGGGGTGCTTCATTACGACATGTGCGGCTTCAGCGGGACAGCTTCAAAGGAAGACCCATACTACGGCCTGTATGCCTACAAGCGGTCGTTCGGCCCGGAGTTCATTGAGCAGATCGGGGAGTTTGACTACGTCCGCCGGGAACGGGAGATGAAGCGCTTCCGGTTTGAAAAACTGGCAGTAAATCACGTCAAGCGCCGTTATTGGGCGATGCGATACAAGAAAAAGCAGAAGTGAAAAGGAGGAACAGACAGATGACAGGAGCAGAGAAAGCCTGCGCGTTTCTGAAGGAAGCGGGCACTTATTTCCTGGCAACAGCCGAAGGGGATCAGCCAAGGGTGAGACCGTTCGGGACAGCCCATATTTTTGAGGGAAACCTCTACATCCAGACCGGACTGAAGAAGGACGTGGCCAGGCAGATGCTGGCTTCACCGAAAGTGGAGCTCTGTGCCTTCCATGACGGGAAGTGGATCCGGATTGCGGCAGAAGCAGTGGCTGATGAGAGAATCGAAGCCCAGGAGAGCATGCTGGCGGATTATCCGTCGCTGCGGGGCAGATATCAGCCGGGTGACGGGAACAACGTTGTCTTCCGGCTGCAGAAGGCTACGGCAACGATCGCTTCCTTCACGGCCGAACCGGAAACCTGGACTTTCTGAGCAGGGCTGCAGGAAGAACAAAGAAATGCGGGATAACCCGCATTTTTTATAATGGCTTTTCCGGCAGGATCAATGCCGGCTGCTGCGCAGTTCTCTGAGTTCCTTCTGGGCGGCATCGAGACGTTTCTGCAGGGACCGGCGCTGCAGCTGCCACAGAAAGGTCCGGATTTTCGTGGTGATGCGCAGGACCTGTTCCTTGTTGAAGGAAACGAAAATGATGATAAAGATCTGGACGGCAAACGACATGACGGTATAGAAGTATTCACCCCGGGCCAGGAAGTGACCGGCCAGACAGTTGGAGAGAATCTGGATCCAGGATGCCGCGCCGATGCAGAAGCCGAAGTGGGAAACGGTCAGATCGGTTGTGGAGGCGATATACGGCACTATGCCGTTGGGCACACCCGGTACAAGATAGCCGAGAGCGATAACGAAGCCGCTGTGGGCAGAATTGATTTTACTGCCGAGCCAGGTCTGCCGGGATTTATCCGGCAGCAGGTCATAGACCCGGTCACCGAGCTTGCGGGCAGTGAAGAACACCAGCATGTTTCCGGAGACGAAGCCCAGGTAGGTCACCAGGAAAGCTTTCCACCAGGAATAGATCAGGCCGGCTGAGACCTGGATGGCCATACCCGGGATGATGATGCTGATGACCTGCAGGATGGAAAGCGTGAAGACAATCAGCAGGCCTTCCCATTGGCCGCTGCGGTTGAGGAACTCACTGATTTCCTCCTGATTTCCATGACTCAGCAGACGGAAAATATCCGCAAAGTGCGGACCATATACTTTCAGAATTAACAGAAGGGTGCCTGCGACTACTGCCGAAATGGCAATGACAGCCCCGGTCTGTTCAAGCCGTTTTCCCGTTTTCATCGTTGTATTTCAATCAGTGTACCCGTTTTCATCCGCAGATCATACAGATAATCGGGTCATCCTGTCCAACTCTTCATTGGCATAATTATAAGAAAAGTTTGTGTGAAAGATGTGTGAGGACAGTGTATTTTGCGTTTTTTTTATGTGCTTTTTCCGGCGGCAGTTATGGCATTGTCTGAAAAACAGACGCTTCAAATAAAAAAAGAAAACACCCGCAGGCGTTTTCTTGCGAATGCTTATTTCAGGAAATCGGCAGTGTATCTGACGAAGAATTCCACAATCGGCAGGAAGCCCTTTTCCTCATAGAACAGCTTGGTGTTATGCAGGTTGTGGGCTGCGTCCGGACGGTCGGAGGAAGCGCCGAAGTTGAAGTAGCATCCCGGATATGCCTGGGTGAAGTAGCCGAAGTCATCGGAACCCATACCCGGATATTCCGGCTTGACAACTTTCAGGCCCATTTCTTCCATGACGCGGTAAACCTTCTCGGTGACTTCCGGTGTATTTTCAACCGGTACGCAGCCGGCGATCATTTCCACCTTGGCTTCCGCACCGGAAGCGGCGGCGATGGCTTTGGCGATGGTCTCCATCTTGGCCAGCACTTCTTCGAGTTCTCCCTTGTGGAAGTAACGGATATTGCCTTCCATGACGCATTCATCCGGAATGATGTTGTAGGCAGTGCCGGAGTGAATCATGCATGGGCTGATGACCAGCGGGTAGAACGGCTCATGATAATTGGAAGGGATGCTGCAGATCTTCTGCAGGATTTCCGTTGCCGGGCGGATCGGATCAATGGAGAGGTCCGGACGGGAACCGTGGCCGCCGCGGCCGCGGACGGTAATCCGCCACTGGCAGTTGCCGGCATTGGCCGGTCCGGAGATGGCCGAAGTAACATACGGATCCAGCGCCGGGGTCATGTGGTTGGCAATGACTTCATCAACGCCGCCCCTGCTGTTCAGGTATTCAATGATTTCCTGCGGGCCGCCGCCGCTGATTTCCTCAGCGACCTGGAAGCACAGATAGACAGTGCCGGACAGTTCATCCTTCATCTCGGTCAGGCACTTTGCGGCTGCCAGAAGCGTTGCCGCATGGACATCGTGACCGCAGGCATGCATGACACCCGGGACGGTGGACTTGAATTCGGAGTCGATTTCTTCCTGCATCGGCAGGGCATCGATATCCGCACGGATAGCCAGACGCTTGCCCGGCCGGGCAAACTCAATGCGGCCGACCACATTGCGGTGGCCGACGACATCAAACGGGATGCCCATTTCGGTCAGTTCCTGCTGGATCCGCAGGGAAGTCTTTTCCTCTTTCAGGGAAAGCTCCGGATACATATGGAAATGACGGCGGATGGAGATCATGTAATCTTCATATTTAGCTGCTAATTCATGGATATTCATTCAATATACCCCTTTCGTCTGTTTCAACTATAGCACTGATCAGCCGGTGAAATGCCGTTTTCTTGTCAATGCAGGTATGTCCGCAGAGGGAATTACTGCGTTTTTTTATTTTCAGCAGGGAATCATGCGGTCACTTGCGAATAGTACTTATGAAAGGGGATTTCGGGGATGGAACCCGAAAAGGACAGACATGGAAAAACTTACCTACAGAGAATTTGTCAGATATCTGAGTGAAAATATACCGGCGGTGATGGGACCGGGCTATGCCGGGGCCGAAGTAACAACCGGCCCGGTGGCCAAACTCGGAAGCACCTACAAAGGGCTCTCGATACGGCTGCCCGGGCAGAAAGCGGCCGTCAGCATCAATCTGGATGATCTTTACGGGGATTACCGCAATGGTAAGGCAGTGGAGGAAATTCTGGGAGAAACAGCGGAGAAAGCCGCAAAGGTACCGGTACAGGAGGACCTCGGCTGGCTGGAGAATCTGGCAGAAGTACAGCCGCATCTGTTTGTCAGGCTGAGCAATGCGGTTATCAACCGCGACCTGCTGCAGAAGGTACCGCATCGCCGCATCACGGATCTGGCCCTGACTGCGCATGTGGAAATCGGCATGTCCGGCGAGAAAGAAGTGCTGTGCAGCACCATGGTGAACAACAGCCTGCTGGAGATGTACGGGATAAAGGCAGATGAACTGATTGACCTGGCCCTGGAAAACAGTGTGTCCCGGATGCCGGCGCTGATTGAAAGAACAGATTATTTCATGCGGCGCTGGAACCTCTCTGAAAGCGGGAATGGGAAGACGGAGCTGATGACGGTTACCAACCGGCAGATGATCAACGGGGCTGCGGTGCTGTTCTATCCGGGGGTCCTGGATACACTGGGCCGCACCCTGGGAGATTATTACGTGATTCCTTCCAGCATTCATGAAGTGCTGGCGCTGCCGGACAGCCAGGCAGACTTTGAAGGGCTCACTGACCTGGTCAGGAGGGTTAACGCCATGGCAGTCAGTCCGCAGGAAAAACTCTCGGATCATCTGTATCACTATGACTGCGTGACAGAGAAATTCGAGACAGCAATAGCTTACCGCCGGCGGTGCGGTATGGATAACGGGGGAGGGGAGCTGAAAGCATGAAGGACAAGACGAAGAAAATCATGGCTGTTCTGCTGGCCGGGTTCCTGCTTTGCACAGGCATGAATCTGCCCGCAAATGCCGAAGAAGGGGAAGTGACGGAAACAGTAATAACGGAAGAAGAACCGCCTGCCAATCCGCAGGAGGATCCGCCGGAAAGCATTAATCCGGAGGCGGAAGTCACGGAGACTGACACGGCGGCATCTGCCGAGCCGGAGGAAATATCCGGGCCGGACCCGGCAGAGGAACAGGAAGCGGATGCCGGACCGGAACAGGGACTTGCCCTGTACCGGGCTGATACAGCAGCGGATATGGCCGCGGCGGTGGCGGTGCTTTCGGACAGCAGTGACGCCAGGGTAGTCATTTACGGCACGGAAGAAGTACCGGCAGGCCTCAGTGTGGAAGGACAGGCAGTAGCGTATGATGACGCGGTAATCATCTGCCTGGCCAGTCCGGAAGCGGTGGAAGAAACACTGGCCGCGGCCGAAGAGGCCGGCAGTGCGGCTGTGCGGGATATCCGCATGAGCGTGTGTGAGGAAGAGACATTTACGCCGGCAGACGGGGTTCTGCAGGACGCGCAGAACGGGTTGGCCATGCAGACGGCAGAAGGCAGCCGGCTGGTGGCGCTGATTGATACCGGCGTCAATGATCTGGCGGCTGTTTCGGTGAATCTGACTGATGATCCGGACAGGGATCATCATGGCCACGGGACCAGGATGGCGGAAATCATTCTTTCCGCTGCCGGCGGCCGGGCATCGATTCTTTCCATCAAGGCTTTCAATGATGACGGCACAGCCTCACTGGCCAACGTCTATGCAGCGGTGAAATATGCCATGGCATCCCATGCCGATATCATTAACATCTCGGCCTCAGTGCCGGATTCGGAGAATACAGCGGCCCTGAAGGAACTGCTGCAGGAAGCCGTGGCACAGGGCATCACCGTAGTGGCTGCGGCAGGCAATGCGGCGGCGGATGCCGGCGGCTTCTTTCCGGCTAATGTGCCGGGGGTGCTGACTGCCGGCGCAAGGACGGAAACCTCCAACTTCGGACCCTGTGTGGATTATTACATCAGTGCCGCATCCACCTCTGAAGCAGCCGCGAAACTGTCCGGTTTTGCGGCTGCCGGAAACCTGGCAGGCAATCCCGAACTGTTCAGTGCGCATGATCAGGAAGAAGGGGAATATGTACCGCACCTGCCGGTGGCTGACCCCTCCGATCCGTTCCGTCTGTATGTCAATGACGACTGTTATACAGCCCCGGGCTGCGTTGTGACCAAAGAGCGCTCCGGTATGTATAACGGGCATTACATCACATTTTTTCATGCGGCCAATGCCAGTTTTCTCTGTTATGAGGAAAACGTGCCGATACTTGACGGGGCGTCCTATGTCATAGACTCGTGGGATGTCAATCCGGATGATGCGCTGCTGGCCGCGTATGCCTATGGCGGCGGGGCGTTTGTGGATGCCCAGCTGGCGGTGTGGGGCGTCAACCGGGAAGAAACGCTGAACAGGGCTTATGACTGGGCAGCCGGACTGGCCGGCGGCGCAGTATCCTATAAACCGCATATGGAAGGGCCTTCCGTCTATGTGCCGGGAGAAACCCTGACGTTTACGGACATGGGCGGCAGACTGGGTGATTACCGGTACCAGGTGGCTGGGGTGGAGCTTTCCGGCGGTGATGATCTTCATCATGAAGATGTGGCTGTTTCACTCTCGGGCAATACCCTGCAGGTTACCGTCAGTGAGCAGGCTGCGGAAATGCCGGAGAAGATCAGAATCCGGCTGAAAAGCGCAAAGGCGAACATCGCCCCGCAGTCCAACTGCAGCGGCGGCATTGCGCATTCACCCGGTTCGCAGACGCTCCTGTTCTGCGGGCGGGTAGACGTGACCCCGGGCGAAACTTATGCCGAAGCGGAAATCGAGATCAGCCTGGGTGTGCACGGCCATGCGGAGCTGCATAAAATCGATCAGGAACGCGGCGGGGCACCGGCACAGGGTGACGCTGACCTGGGCGGCGCGGTCTTCGCCGTGGTGAACCGCCGGAACGGCCGTACGGTTGAAGAAATGGTCACTGATGAAACCGGACGTGCGGAAAGCGGGGCGCTGAAGTGGGGCGATTATGAAATCCGCGAAGTCTCAGCCCCGGCGGGTTACTTCCTTAATCAGGAATGGGAAGAGGCATTTGACATCCGCACAGACGGCTATATCTGCGTGGCGAAGGATGTTCCGGAAACGGTTATCCGGGGCGGTATTGAAATCAATAAACTGGACGCGGACCGTTTCCGGGCGGGCATGGAACCTGCCGGCCGGCCGCAGGGTGACGCTACCCTGCAGGGGGCGGAGTTTACGGTCTGGAACATTTCCCGCAGTGATATTTACTTCGGCAGTCAATGGATACCGGCGGATGAAGGGGCAGCGGAAAACAATGCCGTCATGACGCTGACAACCGATGAAAACGGGCATGCCGAAACCGGGCCGGAGGAACTGCCGTACGGAACCTACCTGGTCAAGGAGACAAAAGCACCTGAAGGTTATCTGGACAATGATGACTGGCAGGCGGTCATCGAGGTCCGGGAAGCCGGGCATATGTATGATGCCGGGCGGGACAATGGCGATCCGGCCGGACAGATGCGGGACGAAGTGATCCGGGGCGGTATCCATTTCCGCAAAACAGATGCGGAAAGACGGCTGCCGCAGGCCCAGGGTGACGCATCGCTGGCCGGGGCGGAGATATCCATATTCAACATCTCCGCAAATGACGTGCTGGCCGCGGGTGCCTGGATCAATCCGGGGGCAGCACCACCGGCCGGCAGCCGGCATGTTGATCTGCTCCACGGGGAAAAGGATCCGCGTTCATATGCCGGCATGGAAAAAGTGCTGACGCTGACAACGGATGAAACCGGCCAGGCCGGTACAGAAAGCCGCTGTCTGCCTTACGGGACATACGTGGCGGTTGAAACAAAGCCCTCGCAGGGATACCTGCTCAATACACAATGGCAGGCAGTCTTCTCGATCCGTGAGGATAACGTGACACTGGATCCGGCAGATCCGGAGTCAGCAGAAGAAGATGCAGGAAATCATCAGCTGGCTGAACAGGTTATCCGCGGTGACGTGCGGGTTGTCAAGGAAGACAGCGAATTGGCAGCGCTTGATATTGACAATCCTTCTCAGGCCATCGGCGGGAAGAATCACCAGGCGCTGCGGGCCGGCCATCTCAATGAAATTGAGTTTACCATCACGAATGCTTCGCGTCTTTCCATCCTGGCGGATGCCGGAAGTCTGACGGAATACCAGCCGGGTGAATTCGTCCGGGTCATTACGACGAAGTATGATGAAACGCTGGGAAAGTACACAGCTGAGACGGAAGGGAAAGCACTGCCTTACGGCACCTACACCATTCAGGAGACAAAGACGAACAATGCCTATCTGCTGACCGACGGTACCGTGCAGACGTTTGAAATTGACCGGGACGGTGAAATTGTTGAAACAGATACGCTGACGCATCATGAACAGCGGCCCGGTACGCTGATGCGCTTCCGTGACCAGATCAGGCGCGGGGAGTTCTCCTTTGTCAAAACCGTAGGCTATACCACGGACCGGATCCGAACCCTGTGGGTTCTGGAAAACGCGGCTTCCGGGGAACGGCATGTACTGATAACGGATATCAACGGGGAATATCGTTCCGATGATCTGCCGCATTCCGAGGCAGTCAACGCCAATGACGGCCTGCTGGCGGGCCTGGACAGTTATGAAATACCGGTGAATCTGTCTGCCGGGCTCAGGGATAAAACCATCCGTGAAGAATGCGGCCTGTGGTTCGGCCTGGCGGAAGACGGGGACATGGCGGCCGTGGATGACACTCTCGGCAGCCTGCCGTACGGACAGTACATCCTTCATGAAGTCCGTACAGACCTGAACGAAGGCCTGGAACTGCAGCAGTTCAAATTCAACATTGTCAAAGATGCCAAAACTGTGGACCTGGGGACGATCACCGATTACGGCATTACCCTGTCCACTGCGGCCCGGGATGGCATCAGTCAGGAACAGACAGCCGTGGCCGGTCTGCAGATGAAACTGATTGACCAGGTCCGTTACCACGGGGTTTCCGATTACGGCACATACCGGCTTAAGACAACCCTGGTCTATGCGGACAGCGGGGAAACCGGTACGGATGACCAGGGCCGGGAACTGGTCCGGGAGACCGCGGTCGAGCTGAAGAAACTGTCCGGCATGCTGGAAGTGGAGATGGTCTTTGACGGGGCTGTTCTGGCCGGGCGTGACGTGGT
>JAEEHG010000089.1 GCA_016280695.1 Solobacterium sp.
ATTATTATGAATTTCATCATGTCCCGGCGGGTTCATCCGCTGGTGGGCTTTCTGAGTATTCTCTGGCTGGCATTTGGCTGGATCCTGCTGCTGGGCCTGAAAATACTGAAGCCGCAGGAAGCGCTGGTCCTGACCCTGTTCGGCAAGTATATCGGTACACTGAAAGGGGAAGGCTTCTACTTCGTCAATCCGTTCTGCCAGGCAGTTAACCCGGCAGCGAAGACAAAGCTGAATCAGTCAGGTGACGTCAAATCCCTGTTCGGGGCAAGGGAAAGTGTGGAAATGACCAGCCGTAAGATCTCGCTGAAGGTCATGACCCTGAACAATGCCCGGCAGAAGATCAATGACGTCCTCGGCAATCCGGTGGAAATAGGCATCGCGGTTACCTGGCGGGTGACAGATACTGCCAAGGCGGTATTCGCGGTTGACAACTACAAGGAATACCTGTCGCTGATGTGCGATACCGCGCTGCGTGACATTGTCCGTATTTATCCGTATGATGTGGCCCAGAATATCGATACGACCGGCGACGGCCGACCGGATGAAGGCAGCCTGCGCGGTTCCAGCACGGTCGTGGCCGAACGGATCCGCGAACAGATCCAGACAAACGTGCGGGATGCCGGCATTGAAATCATCGATGCCAAGATCACATATCTTGCCTATGCACAGGAAATCGCCGCAGTCATGCTGCAGCGGCAGCAGGCGTCCGCTATCATCGACGCCCGCAAGATGATCGTTGACGGGGCTGTCGGCATGGTGGAAATGGCCCTGGCCAAACTGAAGGAAGACGATGTGGTGGAACTGGATCCGGAACGCAAGGCGGCCATGGTTTCCAATCTGCTCGTGGTCCTCTGCGGCAATCATGATGCCCAGCCGGTGGTTAATTCAGGTAGTCTGTACTGATGAACGACGGCCAGAAAAAACAGGTGCCTCTGCGGCTGTCGCCAAAGCTCTACAACGCCATTGCCCAGTGGGCGGAAGATGACTTCCGCTCGGTCAACGGACAGATCGAGTACCTTCTCACGGAATGTGTCAGACAGCGGAAAAAGAACGGCCGCTATGTTTCGGATGAAATCGATGTACCGCCTGTGTTTGATATTGAATAATTCATGGGCAAATGCGTTGCAACCCGGCAGTGCTTTGGTATAATGGCCCTCGTGGAGGAAAGAAAATGACTACATTTGAGTACAGACCAAGAGGCGTATGTTCGCAGAAATATACATTTGAAATTGATGGTGACACAATTAAGAGCGTCCGGATCCTGGGCGGCTGTGCCGGTAACCTGCTGGGCATTTCCAAGATTATTGCCGGTATGAAGATTGATGATGTCATCGAAGATTTCGAAGGCACACCATGCGGGTTCAAGAGAACATCCTGCCCGGACCAGATTGCCCGGGCCCTGAAGGCATATAAAGAAGAAAACAATCTTTAGTGCTATACTGTTATGGCATGAACAGACGACAGTTCTTATTTAAATATCTGCGCGGAAACCGGTGGAGATTCGCCTGTGTGGCGGTCTTTGCCGTTTTTGCTGTTTTCCTGGGCCTTCTGATACCGCTGATCTTCGGTTTCTTTATTGACTATGTGATTGACACACAGCCGCTCAGCGGCCGGGTCAACATCATGCTTGCGGAAATGTTCGGCGGCACGGCCTGGCTGCGGGAACACCTGCTGGTGGGCGGCGTGATGATTGCCGGCGTATACCTGCTGCAGTCGGTTTTCCTGTTCCTGCGCGGTTATCTGAGCGGCCGGATGTCCGAAGATATGGCGGCGCGGATCCGCCGGGATCTGTATTCCCATCTGCAGCGGCTGCCGTATGAATATCATGTCCGCACCAAAACCGGCGACCTGGTGCAGCGGTGCACCACCGATGTCGATATCATCCGCCGGGTTATGGGCCAGCAGTTCCAGCATATGATCCGATCACTGTGCACGGTGCTGATTGCCTGCACGGTCCTGTTCGGCCTGCACCGGCGCATGGCATTCAAGGCTGTCATCCTCATGCCGATATTGTTCCTGTACGCATATTATTTCTACAGGCGCAACCAGAAAGCCTTCCTGGCATCAGATGAGTCGGAAGGGCGCATGACCACAGTCATCCAGGAAAACCTCAACGGCATCCGGGTCATCAAGGCATTCGGCCGGGAACGGTATGAGATCAACCGGTTCAGGGATTACAACGAAGACTTCCGGGAACGCACCTTTGCGATGATCAAACTGCTAGGCAGATACTGGTCCAGCAGTGACCTGATCTGCCTGCTGCAGACTTTGATTGTGCTGTTTGCAGGCATCCAGGAAGCCCGTGCCGGGACCCTGACCATAGGCAATTTCATGGTTTTCATGTCATATGAATCAATGATTCTCTGGCCGATCCGGCAGTTAGGCCGTATTCTGTCCGATATCGGCAAGAGCGGGGTATCCATTGACAGACTGAATGAGATTCTCAATGAACCGGAAGAAGACATGACTGCCGGGGAGCGGCCGGAACTGAGCGGGGATATTGTCTTTGATCATCTCTCATTCCGGTATGGGGAAGAAGAAACGCCGGTGCTGGATGATGTCTCCCTGCATATCAGGCCGGGTGAGACCATTGCCCTGATGGGTCCGACCGGGGCCGGCAAGTCCACCCTGGTGCATCTTCTGACCAGGCTGTATGACTACGAGAAAGGCTCCATCCGGCTGGACGGGGTGGAACTGAATCAGATCAACCGCCAGTACCTGCGCCAGAAAGTCGGAATTGTCCTGCAGGAACCGTTCCTGTTTTCCCGCACGATTTACGAGAATATCCATCTGGGCCGGGATGCCGGTGAGAAGGAAGTGGAGACAGCCGCTTCGATTGCGGCTGTGCACGAAGTCATCAATGAATTTGAACAGGGATACAGCACGCTGGTCGGCGAGAAGGGGGTCACCCTGTCCGGCGGTCAGAAACAGCGGATTGCGATTGCCCGCACCCTGATGAATGACAGCCGTATTCTGATTTTTGATGATTCCCTCAGTGCTGTCGATGCCCGTACAGACCGGCAGATCCGCCACGCTTTGAAGGAACACGGCCGGAATATCACGACGATTATCATCACGCAGCGGATCAACAGTGCCAGGGATGCTGACCGGATTATCGTGCTTGAACACGGGCGGATTACCCAGGATGGCACTCATGACGAACTGATCCGGCAGGATGGTCTTTACAGACGGATTTATGAGATCCAGTCTTCCTATGCGGAAACGGAGGCAGAATATGAGCCAGATCCGGTTTGAGGAAAAAACCTATAATACGGATTCCCTCGATATTTCGCTGTGGAAGCGGATCCTGAAGCTGCTGTCCAGTCAGAAACAGCGGCTGATCCGGCTGGGCATCCTGAATCTGTTCATCGCCCTGGTCGATGTGCTGTTGCCGTATATGAACAAGGTGGCCATCGATGTATTCGCGGCGGGCAAGGGCACTGACACGCAGCTGGTGCTGTTTATCCTGCTGTTTGCCGGCGGCGGCATTCTGCAGGCTTTAATGGTTTATTTCTATTTCATCGAGGCGGGCCATACGGAAATGGATATGGCGTATGAACTGCGGGAAGCGCTCTTCAGCAAGCTGCAGTCACTGTCTTATTCGTATTTTGATGTCACGCCGGCTGGCTGGCTGCTGTCCCGCCTGACCGGTGACGTCACCCGGCTGTCCGAAATCCTGGCCTGGAGCCTGATGGATCTTGCCTGGGGTGTTTCGGTCATGCTCGGCGTGACCGGGGTCATGCTGGTAACGGACTGGAAACTGGCACTGCTTGTACTGGCCGTGGTGCCGCTGCTGTCAGTGCTTGCCAACTGGTTCAATATCCGCATCCTGAAGAACTACCGGGATGTCCGGCGGATCAACTCGAAAATCACCAGCAGCTTCAATGAAGGCATCATGGGTGCCCGAACGACCAAGACACTGGTGCTTGAAGATACAAATTTCTCCGAGTTTAAAGGCATCACCGGTGAAATGGAGAATGCTTCAGTCCGGGCGGCAACCCTGTCAGCGATGTTCTATCCGACCGTCATGATGCTCAGCGCGTTCTCCCTGGCAGCGATTCTTGTCTACGGCGGTCACCAGGTATTCCTGCAGGTCATCCGCTTTGGTACACTGATGATGTTCACGGAGTATGCCCGCAAGTTCTTTGAGCCGCTGAACCAGATTGCCAGCCTGATTGCTGAACTGCAGATGGCCCAGGCCAGTGCGGAACGGGTGCTGTCGCTGCTGGATGAGCAGCCGGCTATCCGCGACCGGCAGGAAGTTGTAGCCCGGTATGGCACCGAGCTCGAACCGAAGGAAGATGTCTATGAACCCATGACCGGCAGGATCGAGTTTGATCATGTAAGCTTTCATTACGGGGAAGGTGAGGAGATCCTGCATGATTTCTGCCTGTCGGTCAATCCGGGTGAAACCGTTGCCCTGGTCGGTGAAACCGGTTCGGGCAAGAGTACGATTGTCAACCTGCTGTGCCGGTTCTATGAGCCGACTTCCGGCCGGATCCTGATTGACGGCCGGGATTACCGGGAGCGTTCCATCGGCTGGCTGCACAGCCGGATCGGTTATGTGCTGCAGTCACCGCACCTGTTCAGCGGTTCCATCCGGGAAAATGTCCGTTTCGGCCGTCTGGACGCAACCGATGAAGAAATTGAAGAAGCCTGCCGGCTGGTCAACGCGGATGCGTTTATCCGGCAGCTGGATAAGGGCTATGACACCGAAGTGGGTGAAGGCGGCGGCCGGCTGTCAACCGGGCAGAAGCAGCTCATCAGTTTTGCCCGGGCAGTCATTGCCGATCCCGGCCTGTTTATCCTTGATGAAGCGACTTCTTCGGTTGATACGGAAACAGAACAGATCATCCAGGAAGCGGTTGATACGGTCATGAAGGACCGCACCAGTTTTATTGTGGCCCACAGATTGTCAACCATCGTGAATGCCGATAAGATATTGGTAATCAGCAAGGGCCGGATTATCGAACAGGGTACACATCAGGAACTGATG
>JAEEHG010000009.1 GCA_016280695.1 Solobacterium sp.
GGCCAACCCGTCCCGAATCCTCTCCGACAGCAACGAGATCATCTTCGCGCACTGCACCCTGCCGCTGAACATGCCGACAGAGATCGAACTGATGACCCACTTCGAGTCGGGTCTCGGCGTCGCGTTCCGGGGCAGAATTCCGGAAGGACCGTGCACGATCTTCAAGACATCCGGCCTGCTGGACCGTTACTTTGTCAAAGCCGGCACACTGGCGGAGAACCTGTGCGAGACCAACCTGTGCCGGACCCAGATCCGCATCGGGCTGGAAGAAGAAGACCTGAACTACTTCCTGACAAAGTCCATTGGCAACCATCACCTGATCGTCACCGGTGACTACGAGGAGCTTGTAAAGGAATTCTACAAGTGGCTGTAAGGACTGCCGGAAGCACAAAAGAAAAGATTGTGAAGCATTGACTTCACAATCTTTTTTACTGCCCGGTGCTCTTTTCAAGTTCTTCCTTGGCTTTGCGGGCTTTCGCCGCGGCATTGGCCTGGTCTATTTCATCCTGCGGCAGGATAGCCGTGATGTGCTTCAGGGTTTCCCGGAAGGTGGCGAGGGTTTTCTTCAGCCGCGCGCGCATGTCGACAATCGCCCGGTAGTTGCCGGCGGTTTCCATTTTCACGGCGTCCTGCACGATCTTCAGCAGGGCCGGCAGGTACATGTCATACAGCCGGATGAGTTCCTTTTCCCCGCTGTCAAACAGGTACTGCATATCCCGCAGTTCCCGCAGCCGGTCAATGGTCATGCCCAGGGCTTCCTGCAGCGATTCGTCCCGCAGCTCGAGCCGGACCTTCTCAAAGGCGGCGATAAATGATGCGGCTTTGTTCATCCGTTCTTCCTTTGCCTGTTCAACTGTCATCATGGTGCTCATAAATTTATTATAAGGCAGACAGACACAGCGGAAAAACCGTATCTTTTCATAATGAATGCTATAATATGTGGGCCTGTAAGGAGGATCCATGCCGAAGACCTATACACCGATGATGCAGCACTATCTTTCCATCAAGGAACAATATCCCGACGCGATTGTTTTCTACCGCCTGGGCGACTTCTATGAGATGTTTTTTGATGATGCCAGAACAGCCAGCCGGGAGCTGGACCTTGTCCTGACAGGGAAGAATGCCGGGGTGGAGGAACGGGTGCCGATGTGCGGGGTGCCGCACCATGCGGTAACCGGCTATGTGCAGCGGCTGGTGCAGCGCGGCTACAAGATCGCGATTGTCGAGCAAATGCAGGATCCCAAAGAAGCCCAGGGCCTGGTGGAACGCGATGTCGTGCGGGTCATCACCCCCGGTACGGTCATGGCGGAAATCTCCGATGAGAAAGAGAGCGTCTATCTGGCTGCCATTGAGGACTATAAATACGGCTATGCCCTGGCTGTGGCCGAAATGAGCACCGGTGAGACCTTCCTGGAAGAAATCTCCCATGACACATCGGCACTGACCCAGGCAATCCTGAAAAACAATATCCGCGAGGCGGTCCTGCCGGCTTCGTTTGATGAGCGCCTGGTGAAGGTGCTGCGGGAGCTGCAGGTGGTGATCTCCTGGTGTGATGAAACGGAAATCAGGGAAACCTATGAACCCCTGATGGAGAATATTGTCCGTGAGCATGACCGGAAGGCCTGCGGGCGGATGCTGCAGTATCTGGAGGCGACCCAGAAACACCTGCTCGGGCACCTGCAGGTATGCCGGATCCAGAATGAAGACGAGATCCTGTACATGGATTTCGCGACCCGGCAGAATCTGGAACTGACTTCTTCCCTGAACCGGCAGAACAAGCAGGAGACCCTGTGGTCATTCCTGGACTGCTGCCGGAGCGCGATGGGTTCCCGCCTGCTGCGGCGGTGGATCGAGCAGCCGCTGGTTAACCGGGAACTGATCCTGCAGCGGCAGCGCCGGCTGGCCTGGCTGATGAAGAACTTCATGAACCGCAGCGACCTGCGTGATCATCTGGGCAGGATCTATGATCTGCAGCGGCTGATTGCCCGCTGTGCGATGAATACCGCTTCACCCGTTGACTGCCTGCGGCTGAGCCGGACCCTGCTGGAAGTGCCGGGGATCCTCGCCGCTGTTCAGAGTGAGGAATTCGGGGTCTATGCGTCCCTGGATCCGCTGACGGAACTGTCGGACCAGCTGAAGGACGCATTTGTGGACACACCGCCGGCCGTGCTGTCCGACGGGGGCATTTTCCGGGACGGCTACAATGCCGAACTGGATGAAGCACGCGCCATCCAGCGCAACGGCCGCAGGTTCATTGCGGACCTGGAAGCGAAGGAACGCGAGCGGACCGGCATCAAGACCCTGAAGATCGGCTACAACAAGGTCTTCGGCTATTATATTGAAATATCCAAGGTGGCGGCCCAGCAGGTGCAGGAAGACTGGGGCTATGTGCGCAAGCAGACCCTCGTCAACAATGAACGGTTTATCTCCCCGGAACTCAAGGAGAAGGAAGACCTGATCCTGCATGCCGAGGAGAATGCCATCCGGCTGGAAAAGCAGCTGTTCGCGAACCTGCTGGTCACGATCCGCGGCTATCTGCCGAAGCTGCAGAAGCTGGCCCTGGCCCTGGCGGAAATCGACTGCGTCGCGGCCCTGGCGGAAGACTCGGCGAAGTACGGCTACGTATGCCCGGAATTCACGGAGGATGAACTGGATATCCGCAGCGGCCGGCATCCGATTCTCGATGAGAAGATGAAGGATCCCCGTTATGTGGCCAACAGCCTGCACATGGATGAAAACAGCCGGATCCTGCTGATTACCGGCCCGAACATGGGCGGCAAATCCACGTATATGCGGCAGGCGGCGCTGCTGGTGATCATGGCCCAGATCGGCTGCTATGTACCGGCAAAGTCATGCCGGATGCCGCTGTTTGACAAGATTTTCACCCGCATCGGGGCCAGTGATGACATCCTCGGGGGACAGTCGACTTTCATGGTGGAAATGAATGAAGCCAACCGGGCCCTGCAGGAAGCGACCAGCCGGTCATTGATCCTGTTTGATGAAATCGGCCGGGGCACATCCACCTATGACGGCATGGCGCTGGCCCAGGCGATGATCGAATACATTGCCTCGTGCATCCACGCCCGCACGCTGTTCAGCACGCACTATCACGAACTGACCTCGATCACCGATACGGTGGAGGGCATCCGCAACGTCCATGTGGCCGTGAAGGAAGACAACAACGAAGTGACCTTCCTGTACCGGATCAAGGACGGCAGTGCGGACCGTTCCTACGGCATCAACGTGGCCCGCCTGGCCGGTCTGCCGGAAGCGGTGCTGACACGGGCGGCGGCCCTGCAGAAGGAACTGGAATCCCGCCGGCGGGTAGTCCAGCAGAGCTACCAGCTGATTGAGATGAAAAAGGAAGATCCCGTGGCTGACAGTATCCTGGGCAAGCTCAGGGCGGTATCCCCGGACGATCTTTCCCCGCGGGAAGCCTGGCAGATGCTGGCCGACCTGGCTGCGGAAGCCGGCAGAAAGGAGTCGTAATGGAACAGGATAAACTGATAATCCGGGGCGCCCGGGAAAATAACCTGAAGAATATTTCCCTGGACATCCCGCGCAATAAACTGGTTGTCATGACCGGCCTGTCCGGCAGCGGCAAGACCTCGCTGGCTTTCGACACGATCTACGCCGAGGGCCAGAGAAGATACGTGGAATCCCTGAGTGCCTACGCCCGGCAGTTCCTGGGCGGGGTGGACAAGCCGAATGTCGAACTGATCGAAGGCCTGTCCCCGGCGATCTCCATTGACCAGAAGACCACGTCCAACAACCCCCGTTCCACGGTGGGCACCGTCACGGAGATCTATGACTACCTGCGGCTGCTGTATGCCCGCACGGGTGTGCCGTACTGTCCGAACCACAACATCCCGATCACCGGGCAGACAATCACGGAAATGGTCAGCACGGTCATGGCCTGGCCGGAAGGCTCCCGCCTGACCATCATGGCCCCGATCATCCGCAACAAGAAAGGCGCCTACAAGGACACCTTTGAGAAGCTGCGGCGGGACGGGTATGTCCGCGTCAGGGTGGACGGCGAAGTGAAGATGCTCGAGGACGAGATCGAACTCGACAAGAACCGCAAGCATGATATCGATGTGGTCGTGGACCGGATTATCCTGCGGGAGGAATCCCGGGGCCGGCTGCACGATTCGCTGGAGACCGCCCTGAGCCTGGCCAACGGCATGGCCGTTGTCATGACCGGGGACAGGGAAGAACTCTTCTCCAGCAACTATGCCTGCCGGATCTGCGGGTTCTCGGTGCCGAAACTGGAACCGCGGCTGTTCTCGTTCAACGCGCCCCTGGGGGCCTGTGATGTGTGCCACGGCCTCGGCATTACCGAGGAAGTGGATCTGGATTCCCTGATTCCGGACCCGTCCAAGTCCATCCGGCAGGGCGGCATCCGTTACTACAAGAACATCGTCGATACCGAGAATATCGAGTGGCAGACCTTCGCGACCCTGTGCAAGGCCTACAAGGTGGACCTTGACAAGCCGCTGAAGGATCTCACGAAGACCCAGATGCATGCCATCCTGTACGGCAGTGACCGGCCGATTGCGTACTCGATTACCTCTTCCGGCGGAAACAAGTACACGCGCAATGACTATATCGAGGGCGTCAAGTCGCTGATTGAGAGACGGTATGTCGAAACAACCAGCTCGATGTCCAAGGAATGGTACCATACGTTCATGTTTGAGAGCCCCTGTCCGAAGTGCGGCGGCCGGCGTCTGAACGAGCAGGCCCTGAGCGTGCGGGTCGGGGACCGGAATATCCACGGCTTCACCCTGATGTCGGTTGTGCAGGCTCTGGACTGGATCGATCATCTGGAACTGACGGAAACGCAGGCCCAGATTGCCGACATGGTGCTCAAGGAAATCCGCAGCCGTCTGCAGTTCCTCAAGGATGTGGGTCTGGAATACCTGACCCTGGACCGGCTGGCCGGCACATTGTCGGGCGGCGAGGCCCAGCGGATCCGGCTGGCCACCCAGATCGGTTCGCATCTGTCCGGTGTGCTTTATGTGCTGGATGAACCGAGTATCGGCCTGCATCAGCGGGACAATGCCCGGCTGATACGGTCCCTGCAGAACATGCGGGACCTGGGAAATTCGCTGATTGTCGTTGAGCATGATGAGGAAACGATGATGTCAGCCGACTGGATCGTCGATATCGGCCCGGGGGCCGGTATTCACGGCGGCGAGGTCATCGCCAACGGTCCGCCGGAAGAAGTCATGGCCACGGAAAACTCCATTACCGGCCAGTATCTTTCCGGCAAGCAGCTGATCCCGCTGCCGGCTGAGCGGCGCAAAGGCAACGGCCACAGCGTCGACATCACCGGGGCAGAGGAGCACAACCTCAAGAAGATCAATGTGAAATTCCCGCTGGGCAAACTGGTGCTGGTCACCGGGGTGTCCGGGTCGGGCAAGAGCACGCTGGTCAACGAAGTGTTCATGAAGGCGGTCCAGCAGAACCTCGGGCGGGCCAAGGTAAAGCCCGGCAAGTTCAAAAAGATCAAGGGCCTGGAAAACCTCGACAAACTCGTGCAGATCGACCAGGATCCCATCGGCCGGACCCCGCGGTCCAATCCGGCCACTTATACCGGGGTCTTCGATGATATCCGTGATGTGTTCGCGGCGACGCCGGAAGCGAAGCTGCGCGGCTATGACAAGGGACGCTTCTCCTTCAACGTCAAGGGCGGCCGCTGTGAAGCCTGCCAGGGGGACGGTGTCAAGGTGATCTCCATGAACTTCCTGCCGGATGTGTATGTACCGTGTGAGGTATGCCACGGCCGGCGGTACAACGAGGAAACCCTGCAGTGCACTTTCAAGGGCAAGAATATCTATGATGTCCTGGAAATGACGGTGGAGGAAGCGCTCGGCTTCTTTGCCAACCAGCCGAAGATCCGCACGAAACTGCAGACGCTCTACGATGTCGGCCTGGGCTATCTGAAACTGGGCCAGTCATCCACCACGCTGTCCGGCGGCGAAGCCCAGCGGGTCAAGCTGGCCAGTGAGCTGCAGAAGCGGCCGACCGGCAAGACAGTCTATATTCTCGATGAACCGACCACGGGCCTGCATACCGATGATGTCAAGCGGCTGATTGCGGTGCTGCAGCGGATTGTCTACTCCGGCAATACCGTGATTGTCATTGAGCATAACCTGGATGTCATCAAGTGCGCGGACTGGATCATTGATCTGGGTCCGGAAGGCGGCGATGCCGGCGGCCAGGTCATTGCCGTAGGCACTCCTGAACAGATTGCGGCCCATCCGGATTCCTGGACCGGCCAGTATCTGAAGAAAGCCCTTGCCTGGACCAGGGCCCATACCAGAGCAGAAGACGGAGGAACAACATGCCGGGATTGAAACTGAACAAGAATGTCACCGTCCGGGAGATTGCCCGGTACTTCAACCTGCGCCAGATGACCGGGGATGACAGTTCCCTGGACCGGATCGTCACCGAACCGGATATCAACCGTCCGGGTTTTGAACTGTCCGGCTATGTGCGCCGGTCCGACCCGCAGCGTATTGTCATCCTGGGCAACAAGGAAAGTGAATACATCAAGCTGATGGCCCGGAATGTGCAGCGGCCCCGCTTCATGTCCCTGCTCAATCTGGAAACCCCGATGATCATCATCTCGAATGACAATCCCCTGCCGGAAATCCTGAAGGAAGTGGCGGAAGAGAACAATTTCCCGGTTTTCGTGACGCCGATGGAAACAGCCCGTATCATGGTGGACCTGATCTCCTTCCTGGATGAAGCCCTGGCCGAGGAAGACACGGTGCACGGGGTGTTCGTGGTCGTCTATGGCAAGGGCATCCTGCTGACCGGGGACAGCGGCATCGGCAAGTCCGAAACAGCGCTGGAACTGATCCGCAGCGGCCACAGCCTCGTGGCGGATGACCGGGTGGATATCCTGCGGGTGCACAACACCCTGAAGGGCACTGCCCCAGAACTGCTGCGGGGGATGCTGGAAGTGCGCGGCATCGGCATCATTGACGTGGTCCGCATGTACGGTTCCACCAGTGTGATCCGCCGGCACAATATCGATATGGTGGTGCACCTGACCCCGTATGACGAAGAACGTGATTACGACCGTCTCGGGGACCTGCCGACGGTATATACCGACCTGCTGGATGTTAGGATTCCGACCATTGAGCTGCCGGTCAGCCCGGGCCGTTCGACCAGTGTCCTGGTGGAATCGGCGGTCATGAACTTCATCCTGCAGGAAGAAGGCTACAACTCCTCGGCCATGTTCAAGGAACGTATCCGGACGCACCTGATCCAGATCAACGAAGAAAACCAGAAGGGGAAAAACGATGATTAAGGCCGTGCTGTTTGATTATGACGGCACCCTGATGGATACCGAGCCGGTCATCATCGCCTCCTATACGGAACTGTTCCGCCGCTACCGCCGGCCGGAGGATTTCACCCCGGAACTGCAGGTGGAGGTGCTGGGACCGTCCCTGGATGTGGAAATGAAGAAGTTCTTTCCGGAACTGGATACAGAGCAGCTGAAGGCAGAGTACCGGGATTATCAGAATGAACATATCCGGGAACTGATCAAACCGTTCCCCGGCTGTATTGAACTGCTGGAAGCCCTGCAGGCAAAAGATGTCCGCTGCGGCCTGGTTTCCACCCGGCGGACCGATTCCATGGAAATGCACCTGCAGATATTCGGCATGACGCAGTATTTCCAGACCATCATCGGCACCGACAAAGTCGCAAACAACAAGCCGGATCCCGAAGGCATATTCAAGGGCATGGATGAACTGGAAGTATCCCGGGAAGAGTGCATGTATGTCGGGGACAGTGCCAGTGATATCATGGCCGGACACCTGGCCGGAGTGCTGACGGCCGGCATCATCACCAATGAAAACAAGCGCCTGGCGGTGGAGACAGCCGGTCCGGATTACATGCTGGATGAGCTCATTTCACTTGTCAGCGTTATTGATATGCTATAGTTAAGATACAGAAAGAGAAGGTAAACAATATGGCATTACTGAAATTCCACGACGGTTTCAACGGTACATATGATGTCGGCGGTCAGACGCTGAAGATCGGCAAGGACGGAATCAAGCCGTACGATATGACATACGGTGCTGTCGCTTCCTGCATGTACGCGACATTCCTGGATCACACCAACGCGAAGGGCCTCAAGGTCGGCGATGTCGAAATCTACATCGATGGCCGCAAGCGCAAGGAAATCCCGACAACGCTGGAATATGTCAACATCCTGATGCGGGTCGGCGGACCGGAATCCGCGGAAGCGCTCAAGGAGTGTATGGACCTGGCGATGCGTGACTGCTCCATGGTGCAGACCGTATACAAGGTTTCCGAAATCGAATACACATTCGAAAAGATGTAACAGACAGAAGGACAGCGGAAGCTGTCCTTTTTCTGTTTCCGGGCATTTTCATTTCAGCCGTGAGGAAACAGTGTTACGATGAACTCAGAAAGGCTGTATGAAGATTCATACAAGGTGAAAAGATATGGCACTGGTACAGTTCAAGGACGGTTTCAAGGGAACTTATGAAGCCGGCAATCAGACTCTGCA
>JAEEHG010000090.1 GCA_016280695.1 Solobacterium sp.
CATGAAGCCGGCCACCGCCTCGGGATTGCCAGTGAGGAGGAAGCCAACTTCGCGGCCTTCCTGGCCTGTGTGAACAGTCAGGATATCGAGCTGCTCTACAGCGGTTACTATGAGGCCTTCGCGTACTGCTTCGCTTCCCTGTACAGGTACGATCCGGAAGCCGCCGCGCAGCTGTACCACAGCCATGATGACATGCCCGGGGTGCTGCTGGTGCAGGCCGACCGCCGGGATACCGCGGCCATATACAAAGCCTATGAATCCTCCCTGCAGGATGTCTCCGACAGGATCAACGATACGTACCTGAAGACCTTCTCCCACGAAAGCGGCATCCGCTCCTATGGGGAAGTGACCAACGACCTGATTGCCTGGTATATGCAGACCGCCGCTGACTGACCGCCGGAATCACAGCATACATGCAGCAGCCGTGCTACAATTAAAAAAACACATGCATGAATACAGCGCTCCCTGTGAATTAAAAAAGAAAGGAAACATATTATGCCGGGAAAATTGTTTGAATACCTTGACACCCACCACATGACAAGCCTTGCGGTCACGGAAAACGAAGTGATCATAAACGGTGTTGCCATTCCGATTTCAGCCATCACTGAGGTTGTGTTTTATCCGATTGTACAGAATGAGCGGGGACTTGGCGGATGGATCAAGTTTATGACCGAAGACCGCCCGGAACTGCCGGAAAAGAATTATGAGAAAGGCTGGAGAATCCGGTATGACGGCAATGAATTCTTTGGCAGCGGCGCGATCCTTACCGACATCAACTGTTACGGCTTCGGCTGCGGCTGGGGAGCCGATGACTGGAAGAAGGCAAACCAGGAAATGGAAAAGGCTGTCATGCTGGTCAACGGAATGATCGGAAAGAAATAATCGTGATCTGCAGTCATACGCTGAAGACCGTATGCATGGCTGTGCTATGCCAGGAAAAAACTGCCGCGCTGGCGGCAGTTCTTTTTTTCGGTTATTCTTCCGGGGTTACGTAGTACAGCAGGTCAAGCGGCTGCAGGGTAGTCATTTCCGCCTTGCCGTCCTTGTCCATATACACTTCGGCCAGGTAGACTTTTTCGGCTTCCTCTTCATTCCCGGTAATGGGAGCGCCGGTCATCAGGTACCGGTAGTTCATGCCGGATACCACCTGGGTGCCCAGCAGGCTCACCGGCATGATCTGCATGCCTGTGAAGTTTGCCAGGGCTGTCATCAGGGCCGCTTCACTTTCCTCTGTCAGGCTGCCGGGACGGCCGCTGCCTTCCACGGTCCAGCCGCCGAGCAGGTCTGCCGCCGGGGCTTCCTCTGTCACCTTGATATCAGCCAGGTCGATCTTCTTGATGGACAGGATTTCCGAGCCGCCCTGCAGGTTGTTGTAGACAACGACGACATAGAAGTCCGTGACCGGTGTTTCCGTCACTGTGGTCCCGAGGGCCAGGTATGCCGTGTTCTCGCCGGACACCACCTGTCTCGCCAGCACCGCGACCGGTGTATAGCCGACGCCGGTCAGGCCTTCCATCGCAGCCTCGAAGTGTGCCTTGTCATCATCGGTCAGGTTCTTGCCGAACGCGTCAGCGTATACTTCCCAGGCGCCGACGGCTTCCTCAGACAGTTCCGGTTCCGCTGTCTCCTCCTGAACCTCAGGCTCCGCGGTTTCCGGGGCCGGTTCCTCTTTCTTCGTGCAGGCGCCCATGGCGCATATCAGCAGGGCTGCCATGCCGGCCCTCAGCAGTTTCTTCATATTGCTTTCCTCCTCATGTGATACTACTCAGTAGTATAAAACAGCAGATTCATAAAATCATCAGGAACCTGTGAACATTAATAATCACGGTTTCAGGCTTTGCGCACTGCGCAGTAGACACTGCGGTAGGCCGGATAACCCGAGTACGGGTCACAGATCTCCCGGTACGGGATAATACTGTTGATATCGGCTTCCGGGTACCCGTGGTATACGAATACCTGCCCCGGGTTGATCGTGGCGGTCGGCTCGGCCTTGAACTTCAGGCTGCCGATCGAAGTGACAATCTCCACGTCATCGCCGTACTCAATGCCCAGCCGGTCACAGTCTTCGGGATTCATCTCCGCGGTCGGTTCCGGCAGGAGGCTTCTTTCCCACGGACTGGCATGCAGACGGGAGTGGATGACATGCGGCAGTCTCGCCCCGGAACACAGGAAGAACGGATACTTCTCCGGATCCGGATTAACGGGCGGGGTGTAGGAAGGCAGCGGGTCAAGTCCCCATTCCGGGTGGGCCCCTATAACCTCACTGTACAGCTCGATCTTCCCGGTCGGCGTCCGCCAGCCATGTTCCATGTACCACGCCGAGTCCTTGACGCTGACCCCTTCGATCTTCGTATAGCCGTCATCGGCCATCACCTTGTCCAGATCCACCGGCACATCCCGGAAGATATACTTCACGGCATTTTCATAGCCCGAGCACAGCACCGGGTCGTCGATGCCCATGACATTGGCCAGTTCCGTAATGATGTCCACATCACGCTTGCTCTCGCCCAGCGGCTCTACCACCGGGTGGGTATACATGATGACTGCGCCCGGATAGCCCTTGAACTCACTGCGCTCCAGCGAGGTGCAGCAGGGCAGCACGATGTCCGCCCACTTGGCGCTGTCGGTCATGAACAGGTCAATATCCACGAAGAAATCGAGTTTCTTAAATGCCTCAAGGACTTTCTGGTCTTCGGCAAACATCCGGTAGTTCATGCCGTGGGCATACAGGGCCTTGATGGAGTGTTCATCCTGGTTCAGGATGTTCTGGGCCAGGTCGTTGGCCTGCATGTCCCTTCTCAGTTCATACCACAGCGGGTGCACGTCAGCCCCGACGGCTTTATCGGCATCCTGCGGGTAGGTTTCAAACATGAAGTCCCGTTCATGCGTCTCATATCCGGTGGTCCGCTCGGCAAAGGTTCCCTCACTCGGGTACTGCCCGCCCGGCGTCCCGATATTGCCGGTAATCGCCAGCAGGGACATGATGCAGCGGTAGTTCTGCATGCCGTTGTGATGGTGGGCCAGCGGGGCGGAGCTTTCCGAGATGGACATGGTTTCCGCGTCCCGGATCATCTCCACCGCTTTCCTGATATCTTCTTTCGGCACCCCGGTCAGTTCCTCACCCTTTTCCAGGGTGTATTCCTTTATACTCTCGGCATACTGCGCGAACCCGTGGACATGCTTATCGATGTACTCCCTGTCAATCCAGCCGCTTCGAATCAGCTCATTGGCCATGGTCAAAGCCAGGGCCCCGTCCGTGCCCAGCCGCGGCCGCAGGTGCAGGTCGGCAAACCGGGCTGAAGCCGGGGTGATGCGCGGGTCCACCACGATATA
>JAEEHG010000091.1 GCA_016280695.1 Solobacterium sp.
AGCGGCAGAGAGTTGCGATCGGCCGGGCTATCGTCCGAGATCCGAAAGTACTGCTGATGGATGAACCGCTGTCCAATCTGGATGCCAAACTGAGAAACCAGATGCGGGCTGAGATCATCAAACTGCGCAAGCGGATCAACACGACCTTCATCTACGTCACGCATGACCAGACGGAAGCGATGACGCTGGGTGACCGGATTGTCGTCATGAAAGACGGCTTTATCCAGCAGATTGCCACCCCGCAGGAAGTCTTCGACCATCCGAGCAACCTGTTCGTGGCCGGCTTCATCGGCACCCCGCAGATGAACTTCTTCGACGCTGACCTGGTGCTGAAAGACGGGCGGTACTTTGTGGAAGCCCCGGGCATTTCGGTTGAACTCGCACCGGAAAAGCAGGAGCGGCTCAAGGCCCTCGACGTCAAGGCGCAGCCGGTTACCCTCGGGGTCCGGCCGGAGCACCTGGTGATCAGTGACCAGGGTATTGACGGACGTGTGGATGTATCGGAACTGATGGGTTCATCCTGCCACCTGCACATGACAATCAACGGCAAGGACGCCATTGTCATTGTCCCGACAGCAGGCGATGTGCAGAAGTATGTCGGCCGGGATATCCATCTCAGCTTCGACGGTGCGCATGCCCATATCTTCTCCAAGGAAACGGAGAAGAACCTGGAGTACTGATTCATTTCCCGGATGCAGTTTTATAAGCCGGCGCAAGCCGGCTTTTTATATGGTATGGGGCAGTTGCCGGAAAACAATTGAACATTTAATCAAATGAACATATTTTGTTGCAATGCGGGAGTACGTGTGGTAGGATAACTTCAACGATAGTTAGATATATCTAACTAGGGAGGCGTTATGCTTACACTGAAGGGGATTGAAAAGTCTTTCGGGGAAGGGGCCGGAAGGGTCACTGTCCTGAAGAATATCAATATGGAAATCAGGGACGGCAGTTTCTGCGTCCTGCTGGGGCCGTCCGGTTCCGCCAAAGGCACCCTGCTGAATATCATCGGCGGCATCGATACCTGTGATGCCGGTGAGATCGTGATTGACGGACGGGCCATGTCCGACATGAGCGAGAAGGAACTAACCCGGTACCGCCGCAGGCACCTTGGCTATATCTTCCAGATGTACAATCTGATCCCGAACCTGACCGTACGGGAGAATATCGAAGTCGGGGCATATCTGAGTGATCATCCGCTTGATCTGGACGAACTGCTCAGCACCCTGGGCCTGGCTGAACACCAGGACAAGCTGCCCAACCAGCTGTCCGGCGGCCAGCAGCAGCGCACTTCCATCGGCCGGGCCGTCATCAAGAACCCGGATATCCTGCTCTGCGATGAGCCGACCGGCGCTCTGGACTATCAAACCTCCAAGGATATCCTGAAACTGATTGAAACAGTCAATCAGAAATACGGCAATACCGTCATTATGGTTACCCACAACAATGCCATCAAGGATATGGCTGATGAAGTTGTCATGCTGCATGACGGCCGCATCCGTGATGTCATTCATAACAGAGTAAAGACAGCAGCCGAGGATCTGGAGTGGTGATCATGAAGAACCCGCTGCGGAAAAGGCATCTGCGCGAACTGCGCACGGATGCCGGAAAATACATCGTTATTTTCATCATTCTTGTCATGTCCATTTCGTTTGTGTCGGGATTCCTGGTGGCTGACGGATCCATGATCCGGGCCTATGACGAGAGTTTTGAAAAATACAATATCGAAGACGGCAAGTTCACTGCCGAGCATCGTCTCAACCGCTCCCAGAAGCGAGAGATTGAAGCCTGGGGTGTACAGCTTTATGACCTGTTCTATCACGATGCAGACCTGACCAACGGATCCACCCTGCGGATCTTTGCGGAGCGGACCGAGGTGGACAGGGTTTGCCTGATGGAAGGGGATATGCCGCAGTCAGCCGGCGAGATCGCCGTGGACCGCATGTATGCGGACAACAACAGCCTGAAACCGGGTGATGCAGTGTCTGACGGCGGTCACGAGTGGGTCATCTCCGGGCTGGTGGCACTGTCCGACTACAGCACGATGTTTTCCGACAACACCGACACGATGTTCGATGCGACCACGTTCGGCGTGGCGGTCGTGACGGCAGACGGTTTTGCGGACATCCCCGGTGAACCGGTACGCTGCTATGCCTGGAAGTATCTGCATGCTCCTGCCGATGAGCAGCAGGAACATGATCTCGGCGAAGATTTCATGACGTATCTGAATGACCGGATTGTCCTTAAGAACTATCTGCCCCGCTATGCCAACCAGGCCATCGTCTTCACCGGTGATGACATGGGCAGTGACCGGGCCATGATGGAAGTGCTGCTGTACATCATCATCGTGATTGTGGCCTTTGTCTTTGCGGTCACCATGACCAATACCATCACAAAGGAAGCGACAGTCATCGGTACGCTGCGGGCATCAGGGTTCAGCCGGAACGAACTGATCCGCCACTACATGACCATGCCGGTCATTGTGACCCTGGTCAGTGCTGCCATCGGGAATATCCTTGGCTACACGGTCATGAAAAACTTATGTGCCGCCATGTACTACAACAGTTACAGCCTGCCGACCTATGTGACGATCTGGAGCCCGGAGGCCTTTATCAAGACAACGATTATCCCGATCATCATTATGACCGTGGTCAACTGGCTGATCCTGTACCGGAGCCTGTCCCTGCGGCCGCTGCAGTTCCTGCGGCATGACCTGTCACGGCGGAAGAAGAAACGGGCTGTCCGGCTGCCCCATGGCCTGCCGTTCATGCAGCGTTTCCGGATCCGTATCATCACCCAGAACCTGGCCAATTATCTGACCTTATTTGCCGGCATCCTGTTTGCCAATATCCTGCTGCTGTTCGGGTTCGGCCTGCCGATGATTCTGGAGGACTATCAGAATTCCCTCAGTGACAACATGCTGAGCAATTACCAGTATATCCTGAGCATTCCCTCGGATATTTCCGATGAAGATCACCGGTTGGAAAGCCTGATCAGCGGGATGAAGTTCCTCGGCGATGTCGAGACGGACAATCCGGATGCTGAAAAGTTCAGTGCCTATAATCTCATGACAGTGGCAGAGGATGACATCCGCAGTGAGGAGATCATGCTGTACGGCATCAGCCCGGACAGCCGGTATATCCATGCATCGTTCGGCCCGGAAGATGCGTATATCTCGCAGTCCCTGGCTGACAAGTATGACCTGGAACCCGGGGATGTGCTGCGCCTGAAGGAAAAATACAAAAAGGATACCTATGAAGTGCGGATTACCGGGGTTTACAGTTACGAGGCGGCCCTGTGCGTCTTCATGGACCGCACCCGGCTTAATAAGATGTTTGACCTGGGTGAGGAAACATTTGTCGGATACTTCAGCGATACAGAGATTACAGACATCGCGGAAGACCATATCGGCACGCAGATCGATTATCAGTCACTGACCAAAGTATCGCGGCAGCTGGACCTGTCCATGGGCTCGATGATGGATCTGGTGTACGGTTTTGCGGTTGTGATCTTCTTTGTCCTGATGTATCTGATGACCAAGACCATCATTGAAAAGAATGCGCAGTCGATTTCCATGATCAAGATTCTGGGGTATTCCCCCGGGGAAATCTCACGGCTGTATATCGTGGTGACATTCCTGGCGGTGATCGCGTTCATGCTGCTGTCAATGCCGATTGTCACCAGGGCAATCATCTTCCTGTATAAATACATGATCCTGCGGGAAATGACCGGGTGGATACCGATTCATCTGAAGCCGGAACTGTATGTGAAGATGTTCGTGCTGGGCCTGCTGACCTATACACTTGTCGCTGTGCTGGAATACTGGCGGATCAGGAAGGTGCCGATGAGCGAGGCACTGAAAAACGTGGAGTAGGAGGCTGTTATGAAAAAGAGATTACTGAAAAAAGGAATGACCGCAGTGCTGGCAGCGGGACTGTGTGCCTGTGCGGGACAGTCCGCCGGGCCTTCTCTTCCGGCAACACCTGCCCCGGCAACGGAGGAACCGGTGGTCATCAGCCATGATGAGGCAACTGTTCCTGCCCGGAAGACAGAAACCATCACGGTCCGCACGGATGCCTGCGGAACCGTGGAAAAGATCAGTGCGGAAGTGGAACTGGAACCGCTTGGCAGCACCGTTGTTCATGATGTGACAAACCTTGCGGACATCCGCAACCGGGAAGGGGACGAGGAGTACGATCTGACGGCATCAGGCGACCTGTATTGGCAGAATCTCGGGGAAAAGATCCGCTATGAAGGAACCGGGACTGCTGAACTGCCGTTTGCCGTCCAAGTGACTTATAAGCTGGACGGACAGCCGGTATCGGCGGAAGAGCTGGCCGGCCGCAGCGGCCAGGTGACAATCCGCTTTGACTACACCAACAAAACAGCCGGGGCCGGATATGTGCCGTTTCTGGCGCTGACAATGGCCGTGCTGGATGAAAATGTGTTCTCTGATATTGAAGTGACAAACGGGCGGGTGGTCAATGCCGGCGGGGAGACCGCTGTGGTCGGCTACGCGGTCCCGGGACTGTATCAGGCAATGAAGATGGGCAATTATGACATGACGGATGAATTTGAGGTTCCGGAGTATGTTGAAATCAATGCCCGGGCTGAAGATTTCCGGCTTGATTTCACTTCAACAGTGGTCAGCGACGGCCTGTTCAGTGAAATTGAAGACGATGACCTGAAAGATCTTGACGATCTGTCGGCTGACATGAAGGAAATGGGTTCCTCGTTCCGGGAAGTGGTAGATGGTGCCGGTTCCCTGAAAGACGGAATGGGGGAATTCGGTTCCGGCATGAATCAGTATATTGAGGGGGTCAGCCGGATGTGCGGTTATGCCGGCACTCTCAGCGAAATGTCCGGGACGGTCAAGGACAAGCTGCCGGGTCTGCTGGATACGGTCAGCAGCACGACAGCCGGCATTGACCAGATGAATCAGATGGTCCAGGCCCTGGATGTCCCGGCTATGGAGAGCGGCACAGCGGCGGCCCTGGCCCAATTTCAGAAAGATACCGAAGAACTTGAAAACCGGCTGACAGCCCTGCAGGATGCCATGACCACCCTTCAGGAAGGAATGACAGCAGTTTCGGAATATGCCGGGGTTTTGCAGGAACAGACAGCTGCAGCGGCGGCCCTGCTTGAAGGGGTTGACCTTTCCGGACTGAACGGGACACTGGCCGCGCAGAAAGAACAGGCCCGGGAACAGGCTGCCGGAGAGATCGCATCACTTGGGCTTGATGACGAACAGAAAGCAGCCGTGCTCGCGGCTGTGGATGAAGCGCTTGGGAGCATCGATATCTCAGCGGATGCGGCCGCAAAGCAGGAAGAGGTTAATTCCCGGCTGACATCGGCTGCCCGGATTCTGGCAGCTGTACCGGCAGCCCCGGTCATTGCCGTGCCGCAGCTGGATGAGGACGCACTCAATGAAGTACTCAATGACATGAGCACCCAGGCAGAGATCCTGCAGGCCGGTTACGGCAGTCTCGGCAATCTGCCCCGGATGACGGAACAGCTGAAGACATCCTTTGGCCAGCTGGCTGCCATGAGCGCCCTGATCAGCGAACAGACAGCCCAATACAGGCCGCAGCTGGAAAGCCTGCCGGGACAGCTGAGCGAACTGGCCGCGGCCCTGAATGCACTGGGCTCTGCTTCATCACCGCTGCAGGAAGGGTATGGGAAAATCCAGGAAGGTGTACAGGAACTGTATGACGGCCTGAAGGAATTCAATGATGAAGCGATCAAAGAAATGGCGCAGACAGGGGGCTACGATCTCGCCCGCCTGCTCTGTTCCATACGGGAACTGCGCCGCAATGACCGGAATTATACGAACTATTCGGGGCTTACGGCAGGGACGGAAGGAACTGTCAGATTTATCTTTGAAACTGCGGAAATCAAACCGTGATCAGACAGAGTGAAACAGCTCTGTCTTTTTTTCAGAATAATTTTCTGATTTGTATAACAATGTTCTGAATCTTTGTGAATTCTTTCCGATATGGTCATTGAACTGACCCTTTTTGTGATAAAATGAAACCGGTCATAGGGTTTTTACATGCTCTAAAAGAAGGAGGAAAAATGGAAAGAAAGTTCAAATCGATGGACGGCAATACTGCGGCCGCTCATGTATCGTATGCTTTCACTGAAGTTGCGGCGATCTACCCGATCACCCCTTCAAGCCCGATGGCAGACTACGTTGACCAGTGGGCTGCTGCAGGCCAGAAGAACATCTTCGGCAACACAGTGACAGTATCCGAAATGCAGGCTGAGTCCGGTGCCGCGGGTGCTGTTCATGGTTCCCTGAATGCAGGTGCGCTGACCACAACTTATACAGCTTCCCAGGGTCTTCTGCTGATGATCCCGAACATGTATAAGATTTCCGGCGAACTGCTGCCAGGCGTGTTCCACGTTTCTGCCCGTGCTCTGGCTGCTCATGCACTGTCGATCTTCGGTGATCACTCTGACGTCATGGCATGCCGGCAGACCGGCTTTGCAATGCTGTGCGAAAACAGTGTGCAGGAAGTTATGGACCTGGGTCCGGTTGCTCATCTCGCAGCCATCAAGGGCCGTGTCCCGTTCCTGAATTTCTTCGATGGTTTCCGTACATCCCATGAAATTCAGAAGGTTGCTGTCTGGGATTACAAGGATCTCGCCGACATGGTTGACATGGATGCTGTCAATGCATTCCGTGCCCGGGCGCTGAATCCGGAACACCCGACAATGCGTGGTTCTCACCAGAATGGTGATATCTACTTCCAGAACAGAGAAGCAGCGAACAAGTATTATGATGCTGTTCCGGCAATCGTTGAAGAATACATGGACAAGATCAACGCCAAGCTCGGTACAGACTATAAGCTGTTCAACTACTATGGTGCCGAGGACGCTGACCGTGTCATCGTTGCCATGGGTTCGTTCTGCGACGTTGCGGAAGAAGTTATCGACTACCTGCTGGCGAACGGTGAAAAGGTCGGTCTCGTAAAGGTCCGTCTGTATCGTCCGTTTGTTCAGGAAAAGCTGGTTGAAGCAATCCCGGCTACTGCCAAGATGGTTGCGGTTCTTGACCGTACAAAGGAACCGGGTTCCCTCGGCGAACCGCTGTACCTGGATGTTGTCTCCTCGCTGGCTAACTGCGGCAAGGATGATGTCAAGGTCTTCGGCGGCCGTTATGGTCTGGGTTCCAAGGACACCACACCGGCGAGCGTCTTCGCGATCTATGATGCCATGAAGGAAGGCACCATCAAGCGTCAGTTCACTGTCGGCATCGTCGATGATGTGACCAACCTGTCGCTGGAAGAAAAGCCGGCTCCGGATACTTCTCCGGAAGGCACAATCAATGCCAAGTTCTGGGGTCTGGGCGGCGACGGTACTGTCGGTGCCAACAAGAACTCCATCAAGATTATCGGTGACCATACCGACAAGTATGTTCAGGCATACTTCCAGTATGACTCCAAGAAGACCGGCGGTGTAACCGTATCCCACCTGCGGTTCGGTGACAAGCCGATCAAGAGCTCCTACTACATTAACAAGGCTGACTTCGTAGCCTGCCACGTTCCGGCATACATCACAAAGCACTTCCCGATCGCACGTGACGTCAAGCCGGGCGGGACCCTGCTGATCAACTGCGCATGGACGATTGACGAACTGTCTCATCACCTTGACGCAGCCAGCAAGCGCTACATCGCCAAGAACAACATCAATCTGTACACGATCGACGCGATCGGTCTGGCAGCTTCTGTCGGAATGGGCAAGCGGACCAACACGGTTCTGCAGTCTGCCTTCTTCGCACTGGCAAAGGTTCTGCCGGCTGAGGACGCCCTCAAGTACATGAAGGATGCGGCTACACATTCCTACCTGAAGAAGGGTCAGGATATTGTTGACATGAACCACAGGCCATCGATGCCGGTGCTACAGCAGTCGTCAAGGTTGACGTTCCGGCTGACTGGGCTGATGCGGTTGATGAAAAGGCAGATGTCAAGCTGGAAGGTGCTGAAAAGCTCGTTTCCCAGGTCAAGGAAATCATGGAACCGGTCAACCGTATGGATGGCGATTCCCTGCCGGTTTCTGCCTTCATGGGCCACGAAGACGGTACATTCGAACAGGGCGCTGCCGCTTATGAAAAGCGCGGTGTCGCCGTCAGTGTTCCGACCTGGACACCGGACAAGTGCGTACAGTGCAACCAGTGCGCATATGTCTGCCCGCACGCAACAATCCGTCCGTTCGCGCTGACAGATGAAGAAGCTGCAGCAGCTCCGGAAACAGCTAAGATTGTTGCCCTCAAGAGAGGCGGCTTCAAGTACAATCTGGCGATTTCTCCGCTGGACTGCATGGGCTGCGCACTCTGCGTGAAGGTCTGCCCGACCAAGTCCCTGGCTATGGTCGAAATGGAAACACAGCTTGATCAGCAGCCGGTCTTCGACTACATGGTCAAGAATGTTACCGAAAAGAAGTCTCTGATCAACGACACAGTTCCGGGCAGCCAGTTCCGGGTTCCGTATCTGGAATTCTCCGGTTCCTGCGCCGGCTGTGCAGAAACATCTTATGCACGTCTCGTAACACAGCTGTTCGGCGATCACATGATGATCTCCAACGCTACAGGCTGCTCCTCCATCTGGGGCGGTCCGGCTTCCTCTTCTCCGTATACAGTCAATGCGGAAGGCAAGGGCCCGGCCTGGGCGAACTCTCTGTTCGAAGACAATGCTGAACACGGCTTTGGTATGTACCTCGGCCAGAAGAAGATCCGTCTGGATCTCGCTGACAAGGCCCGCCAGCTGATCGCTGTCGAATACACAGATGCAGATCTGAAGACAGCTGCTCAGGCATGGCTCGATACATTCGATGACGGTGAAAAGAACCAGGACGCTGCGAAGGCATTCGCTGCTGCCCTGGCAGACGGCATCGTCGACGGCTGCGGCTGCGAAGCCTGCACGCTGGCTCGTGAAATCCTCGATAAGAAGGACTACCTCAACAAGAAGAGCGTCTGGATCTTCGGTGGCGACGGCTGGGCATTCGATATCGGTTTCGGCGGCGTAGATCATGTTCTCGCTTCCGGTGAAGATGTCAATATCTTCGTCTTCAACACTGAAGTTTACTCCAACACAGGCGGTCAGGCTTCCAAGGCTTCCAACATCGGTCAGGTTGCCCAGTTCGCAGCTGCCGGTAAGGAAATCAAGCCGAAGTCCCTGGCAGAAATCGCCATGACATATGGCTACGTCTATGTTGCTCAGATTGCCATGGGCGCTAACCAGGCTCAGACACTGAAGGCTATCCGTGAAGCAGAAGCTTATCATGGACCGTCTCTGATCATCGGCTATGCACCGTGCGAAATGCATTCCATCAAGGGTGGTATGACCAACTGCCAGGATGAAATGAAGAAGGCTGTTGCCTGCGGTTACTGGAACCTGTTCCGCTTCAACCCGGCAGCAGAAGGTGCTAAGTTCACACTTGACAGCAAGGCTCCGGCCGGCGGTTATCAGGAATTCCTGATGAACGAAGCCCGTTACAGCCGTCTGACTCGTGAGTTCCCGGAAAGAGCTGAAACACTGTTCGCCGCAAACGAAGCAGCAGCCAAGGAACGTTACGAACACCTGATGAAGCTGGTTGAGCTTTACAAGTAATTTCCTCCGTCCGTAATACAAATACCCCGGATCATTTTCCGGGGTATTTTCTTTTTCCGGTGTTCCCTTGACCTGCAGAATCCGCTATATTTAAATACAGAGATTAGGGGTGGTTTTTGTGAAGAGTATCAAGTGGTCATCACTGTTTATCGCGCTGCTGTATGCTGCAGCCGGTGTTTATCTTTTCATGTATCCGCAGACGGATACCGAAACAATCTGCGAGGTACTGGGCATCGGCTGTATGGCCATGGGTGTGATCCTGATTATCTTCTATTTCCTGATGGATGTGCGCGCCGCGCTGTTCCGCAATGACTTTGTGGAAGGGATTATTCTGATCCTGCTGGGCGGGGTTGTGATCTACCAGATGAAGTCAGTAAAACCGCTGGTGCCGTTTATCCTGGCAATCGTCATTGCCGGCAGCGGCGTGAAGAAGCTGCAGGACGGTATTGATGTGGGCCGGATCGGCTATCCGCATACATGGACTTATCTGATCATGGCGGTGATTTCCATTGTGCTGGGTGCCCTGGTCATGCTGCA
>JAEEHG010000010.1 GCA_016280695.1 Solobacterium sp.
GCCGGCATGTTTGCCGGGCTGATCCTGGCAGAGGCCGGTATGAAACCGCTGATTATCGAGCGGGGCCGGTGTGTGGAGGAGCGTTCTGCGGATGTGCAGCGCTTCTTTGCGGAAGGCATCCTGGATCCGGAAAGCAATGTACAGTACGGGGAAGGGGGTGCCGGCACCTTTTCAGACGGCAAGCTGACCACCCGGATCAAGAACACACGGATTCACAAAGTGCTGGAGGAGTTCGTGGAAGCCGGGGCAGATCCGGCCATCCTGTACCAGGCCATGCCGCACCTGGGCACGGACCCGCTGCAGGTCATTGTCCGCAATATCCGCAGTAAAATCATCCGTCTGGGCGGCGAGGTCCGTTTTGAAACAAAACTGCTGTCCCTGCAGGTCCGGGATGGCCGTGTGAGCGGTGCTGTGACGAATCAGGGGGTGATTCCCTGTCATGAGATCCTGCTTTGCCTGGGCCACAGTGCCGCGGAAACTTATGCGCAGCTGCTGGCTGACGGGCTGCAGATTGTACCGAAGGATTTCGCGGCCGGGGTGCGGGTCGAGCATCCGCAGGAACTGATCAATCAGAACCAGTACGGCAGATATACCGGCCACCCGTCCCTCGGGGCGGCCAGTTACCGGCTGTCATATACCGCATCCACCGGGCGCGGGGTTTACAGTTTCTGCATGTGCCCGGGCGGGGTGGTTGTACCTGCTTCAACGGCAGAGGGCCAGCTTGCGGTCAACGGCATGAGCTACGCGGCCAGGGACGGGAAGAACGCCAACAGTGCCATCCTGGTGCAGATTCCCCAGGCGGATTTCTACCACGGGGACCCGCTGGACGGGTTCCGGTTCCAGGAAGAACTGGAAAAAAAGGCTTACCGGGACGGCTTCCGGGCCCCGGCCCAGAATATCCGTGATTACCTGCAGGATACAGAAACGGAGCAGTGGGCAGTCAGGACATCCTTCCCGCGCGGGACAGAAAGCGCGGATATGCATGAACTGTTCAGCACCGAAGTCAACCGGTCACTGGACGAAGGCTTCCGTGCTTTTGACAGAAAGATACCCGGATTCATTGATCAGGGCATCATGGTGGGAATGGAATCACGGTCCAGCTCGCCGGTCCGCGTGCCGCGGGATGAACATGGAGAGAGTATTGCCTGTGGCGGCGTATACCCGTGCGGGGAGGGGGCAGGCTATGCCGGCGGAATCATTTCCAGTGCTGTGGACGGCATCAGGCAGGCCGAACAGGTCATCACCGTATATCGGAAATAAACCCGGCATCACCGTGACGCCGGGTTTTTCTGTACAGTTATGAAAAAAGCATTGAGTTATTCGCTCAGTGCTTTTTCAGCTGCTGCCCTGGCATGGATATAGGTGGTGTCAAACAGCGGGGCGTCCGTGTCCTTCTGCTGCACCAGAAGGCCGATCTCCGTGCAGCCGAGGATGATTCCCCTGGCCCCGCGGGCCGTCAGTTCATCAATCACCCGCAGGTATTCCTGCTTCGCTTCTTCGCGGATGATGCCCTGGCACAGTTCATCGAAGATGACGGTGTTGATCATCCGAATGTCTTCGTCCTTTTCGGGAATCAGGACTTCAATGCCGCGGTCAATCAGCACTTTTTTGTAGAAATCCTCGGTCATGGTGTACTTTGTCCCGAGCAGGCCGATCTTTTTGATGCCTTTGGCCGTCAGTTCATCAGCCGTCAGCTCGGCGATGTGATAAATCGGTACGCTGACGGCCGCCTGGATCTCGCTGTAGATCTTGTGCATGGTATTGGTGCAGATCAGGATGAAGTCAGCCCCGGCCAGTTCCAGGCCGCGGGCGGCACTGCCGAGGACTTCGGCAGCCTTATCCCATTGATTGGAGGACTGGTACTTTTCGATTTCGTCGAACTCCACGGAATACAGGATGATCTTCGCGCTGTGCAGTCCGCCGAGATGTTCCCTGACTGTTTCGTTGATGATCTGGTAGTAGGGGACCGTGCTTTCCCAGCTCATGCCCCCGATCAGGCCGATTGTTTTCATACGGATCATTCCTCCTGTCAATCGCATTATAACAAGCCGTAATATGCCGGAACAATGGTAGAATACTGGCGTGGAAAACAATTATCAGAAACCGGCGGAAGAGCTGAAACAGATCTCTTTCCGCAAACTTGTATTTGAAGCTCTGCCGGAGATGTGGAGTTTTCAGTGGCGTACGACGCTGTTCATGCTCCTTGTCCTGCAGGGAACAGGGATACTGCTTGATCTGGTCATCAATTCTTCCGGCACAGCTTTTACGACGGCCAATTTATGGCAGTCCCTGCTGGGCTGGCGGATGCCGGCAGCGGTCCTGCTCGGGGCGTTCCTGGCCCTGATGTATGTGACGGGGGAAGTGCTGGCCCAGATTTATCTGGCGGATGACATCATGACCGGCAAACGGGCAACGCTGCGGTCCGAAGTCGGCCGCGGGATCAAGGCCCTGAAACGGTTTTTGACCCCGGCCGGGATACTGATGATGCTGTATGTGATCATTGCCGTGCCGCTGGGCGGGATCGGTTTTTCCATCAGCCTGACCGAAGCCCTGTATATTCCGAATTTCATCCTGGATTTCATCTTTTCAAAACCGCTGACATTGGCAGCCTATCTGGCGGTCATCATTGTCCTGCTCATAATCGGTTACCGATATATCTTTACCATGCACGCGGTTCTGCTGGATGGGGCGGCACCGCGGCAGGGAATGCGGATTTCAGCCGGCATCATGAAGAAGCACTGGCGGCAGTTCACCGCCAGAATGATCAGGGTTTTCCTGCGAATGGGGATTATTTCCATGGCCGGATTCCTGCTGTTCAAGTATCTTCCGACAGCGGGGCTGGAAGCGCTCGGCATGCATCTGCCGTCGCGGTATTATGTGGATCTGAGGGGGGCCAGTCAACTGGGTGAAGAAGCGGCGCTTGTGATGGGTTACCGGATCCTGTGCGTGCTGGCGCTGTTAATGGGCGGATATTTCTGCTCGGTGATCAGCCTGCTGAATTCGTCATATGTCATGCTGACAATAACCCGGCTGTACCGGAAGTATACCGGACATGATGAAGAACTCTATCCGGAACGGCCGAAACGCTTTCTATACCGCTACAAGGTTCTCCGGGTCATCGGTGTCTTCCTCATACTCACCTGCATAGCGGTGGTCATGGGGGCCGGCTTCAGCCATATCTTCACCGACCGGGAACCGGTTAAGATCATAGCGCACCGGGCCGGCGGCACCATGGCTTCGGAGAACTCCCTGGAAGGACTCCAGGCGGCGATAGACCGGGGCTGTTACGGTAGTGAGATCGATGTGCAGCGGACTGCGGACAACCATTACGTCATCAACCATGATACAAGCTTCAAACGTCTGACCGGCGTGGACCGGAAACCGCAGGATATGACCATGGAGGAAATAGGCCGGCTGCGGATTACGGATACCACCGGCAGCGGGGCAGAGCTTCCGGTTGTGACCATCGAGGAGATGCTTGATTTCATCAAAGACCGGGAGATCCTGTTCATCGAACTGAAAGGGCCTACGGCTGACCGGCAGATGGCGGATGACTTGGTGAAGATTGTCCGGGAAAAGGACTGTCAGGATGACATCGCGTTCATTTCCCTGGATTATGATGTGATTGATTATATTGAAACAAAGTATCCGGAGTTCAGAACCGGGACGCTGTTTTTTGCCGGCCTGGGCAATATCGCTTCCCTGAACTGTGATTATCTGATCATGGAAGAAGAGATCGCCACGGAGAACCGGATCAGTCAGATTCATGAGGCCGGGAAGGAAGCGATCGTCTGGACGGTCAATACCGAAACGGGTTTATACAAGTTCCTGGACAGTGACATAGACGGTATTATCACAGATGAGATCCCGTTGGCAAACGACGTCCAGCAGCAGCTGGATGACCGGACGGATCTGGCCTTCCTGGCTGACAAGTTCAAGGATTTCTGGGAGTAAAACAAAACACTGAACAAGCAGTTCAGTGTTTTCCGGTTGAGCATGACGGACCAGTGCTGATATGATGAACTCATGAAAAAGATGACTGCGTGCATAACAGCCGGGCTCCTGCTTTTTTTCTGCGGGGCGGTGCAGCCCGTGCGGGCGGAAGGACAGAATATGGAAATCAGAGTGAATACCGACTATGGCAATCTGCGCCTGGGATGGGATGAAACCGCCGGGGCCGACAGCTATCTTGTCACCATGCTGGATGGGGATGGTAACGAACTGACATCTTACCGGGAGTCCTACGGCGGCAGTGACGCGCTGCCGCACCTTGCCTATTACTGCCAGGAGAACGGTTACCCGGCAGCCGTCAGCTTCCGCGTGCAGGCGATGCGGGAAGAAAAGGTCCTGGCGGAAGGCCGCACGGATCCGTTGAATCCGCGGGATTTCTTCCCGGAACAGGAACAGCTGGCCTGGGATGAAGATGTGGATCCGGCCCTGGTCACTAGGTTCAGCTGGGATACCAGCGGTGATACCGCCGAAGCAAATAATCATATTTCCGTATACAGGTCCGGCGGGGATATCATCCTGTCTGCGGATTATCATGACAGCAGTTCGAAGCATCACAGGACCGAGAA
>JAEEHG010000092.1 GCA_016280695.1 Solobacterium sp.
AACGTCTGATCATGAAAGCACGGCGCTGCCGTGTTTTCTTTCACCGGGAAAGGAGGACAGGAATATGGGACACTGCGACCGGGTGTTTAGGGATGACCTGAACCGGGACTATCATGATAACGAATGGGGCTTTCCGGTCCATGACGACCGGCACATGTTCGAGCACCTGACCATGGAATGCCTTCAGTGCGGGCTGAGCTGGGGCCTCATGATGAAAAAGCGGGAGATCTTCCGCGCCTGTTTTGACAATTTCGACTATGACGTAATCGCTGCCTATGACGACAGCGATGTGCAGCGGATCCTCAGTACGCCGGGCATGATCCGGTCGGAGCCGAAGATCCGGGCCATTATCAACAACGCCCGGTGCTACCGGGACATCCGGGCGGAATACGGCAGTTTCTGTGATTATCTCTGGGGTTATACAGACGGCCGCACAATCCTGTATGACGGCCACGGGGAAGGGCACATCCCGACCCGAAACGGTCTGTCGGAACGCATCAGCGGTGATTTGAAAAAACGGGGCTTCAAGTACGTCGGCCCGGTGACAATCTACTCGCACCTGCAGGCCTGCGGCATCATCAACGACCACGCTTCGGACTGCCCGTGTTACCGGCGGATCTGCCGGCAGTACCCGACCATCCGGATGAAGCCGGACCGGGAAGGTTAATGCCGTTTTGGCAGAAAAACATGCGCAGCCGCCCGGCTGTGTTTATAATTGACGTATGCACAACGAACCCTCCAATTTAGATGTTTTTATCAAGGAAATGCACGCCTGGTCCGTACAGGGGAAAAAACCGGCGCTCGCTTCGGGTGAACTGCGCTACCTGCTGGACTGCCGCCGGAAGCGCCTGGAAACCCGCGGCCTGGTCATGGAAGAAACCCTTGAGCACCGGCCGGAAGATATTACCGGGCAGGTGGACCGCGGCGGTGACCCGATCAGCGCGGAGATCCAGTATCAGGAAGGACTGCGTCATGTCGTGTTCCGCAAAGCCGGGAAGATCATCAGGAAGATCAAGGAGCCGGTTGTCTTCTACGCAACCCTGCTGAACCGGAAGGATTACCGGGAGAAGGAAATTACCTGTCCCAACTGCGGGCACACCGCCATGGCATCAGAGATGCGGGACGGTTGTCCGTACTGCGGCACGGTCTTTGAGATGGAAGACGTCTGGCCGGTGTTTTCTTCATATTATTACGTGCCCGGGATTGTCGACCGCAGCACCATGATGCCGAACATCAAGCGGGCTCTGCAGCGGGTGTTCACCGGCACGTTCCTGATCCTGAGCGCTGTCCTGTTTTTCTATACCAACGCGGAATATCCGTTCTGGGCACGGCTGCCGCTGTCCCTGCTGGGCGGGGCGCTGGCCGGCGGGGTGATGGCATTCACCGGCTATTACCTGATGGGTTTGGTGCTGCTGGGAAAAGCATTCCGGGCAGCCGGGCGGGCTCTCACAATGGTCGGCGGCATCCGTACAGATAAAAAGATGGAGGAGAAGATGCGGCCGTATGAGCCGGATTTTTCCTACCCGTACTTTGAAGGCCGGCTGATTTCCCTACTGCGGGCAATTGCCTTCAGTGACCGGCGGGACCAGCTGAGCCTGTATGAGGGAAACGAGGACCTGTCTTTCCTGGATACGATCGTGGACATGCAGTACAGAGGTGCCTCAAAGCTGCAGGATTTCGCGGTGGAGGACGGGGTTTTCCATGTCCGGGTCAAAGCGTACATGGATGTCCTGCGGTATGAGAACCGGATGCGCCGCCGGGACGAATCATTTGAGGTCTGCCTGGAAAAGGATATCGAAGCCGATGACCCGGGCTTCACGGTACAGAAGGTGCAGTGCCGCTCCTGCGGGTCCAGTTTTGATGCCCTGCACAGGAAGACATGCCCGTACTGCGGGCAGCCTTACCGGCTGATCCACGATGACTGGATGATCACTTCCATCCGCCGCAGATGAGGTTTACCACCTGACACAGAACGTAAAACATGGTATAAAAAATACATAAGAAGAAATTCATTCTGAAGAATGAAGCCTGTCCCCGGGACAGATAAGAGCGAATCAACAGAGTGGCAGAACGCCTGAACCGTTCATATCCGACCGCATACCTGAAGGCATGCATATGAACATGTATGCCTTTTTATGTGCAGAAGGAGGAACTATCATGCATATGGCAGATGCCCTGCTGTCCCCGTCGACAGCCGCCGTCATGTACGCTGCTTCGGCCACCGCGGCCGGACTTTCCGTACGTCAGCTCAGAAAGGAAAATGATTCCCGGAAGCTTCCGGTCATGGCTGTCAGCGCCGCCATGATCTTTGCCGGGCAGATGATCAACTACACGATTCCCGGCACCGGGTCATCCGGCCACCTGTGCGGGGGAATGCTGCTGAGTGCCCTGCTGGGACCCCAGGCAGGTTTCCTGGCCATGATCGCCGTCCTGACCATACAATGTCTCTTCTTTGCGGACGGGGGCCTGATGGCGCTGGGGGCCAACATCTGGAATATGGCGTTCTACGGGTGCTTCATCGGCTACTATCTGATCTGGCGGCCGCTGCAGCGCAGCAATCTCTTCGGCTGTCAGATAAGTCATTCCGGCCGGCGGGCAGTCATTGTCCTGGCGTCAGTCCTGGGCTGTGTGCTGACTCTGCAGCTGGGGGCGCTTTCGGTGACGGTGGAAACCCTGGTGTCCGGCATCACTGAACTGCCGTTTGCGGCGTTTGCCGGACTGATGCTGCCGATTCATCTGGCGATCGGCCTGGTGGAAGGCCTGATCACCGCGGCTGTACTGCTGTTCGTCTATGAAGCCAGACCCGAACTGCTGATGGATGTCGGCACTTCAGGAGAAAAAGACGCGAAGATGTCCATGCGCGGGGTCATTGCTTCCCTGGCCCTGATCACTGCCCTGACCGGCGGGGCTCTGTCACTGTTTGCCAGCGGCACTCCGGGCGGTCTGGAGGGGGCTCTGTTCGGCAACGCTGAAGCCGGTTATGCGGAAAACATGGCTTTGGATGAAGAGAATTTCGGACACAGCAGTGCCGTCTCCGATACTGCCTCCGCCATTCAGGAGAGTACATCCTTCCTGCCGGATTATGCCTTTAAAGACAGTGATTCGGCCACCGGTACAAGCGTGTCCGGCCTGGCCGGTTCGGCAATTGTGGCCGGGGCCTGCGTGCTGATCAGCCTGGCCGGCGGGTTCTGGCGGAAACGGACTGTGCAGTAAGGAGTCATGAGCAGGATCAACCAGGCACTGCGCGAGTTACAGAGTATCGATGAATTGGCGGGCGGAAACTCGCCGGTTCATCGCTTTTCCCCGTTGAGCAAGCTGCTGGTGACCATAGGCTATATCCTGACGGTGATGTCATTTCCGAAATACGCACTGAGTGAACTGTTTCTGATGATCCTGTATCCCGTCAGCATATCTGCCCTGTGCGGCATCGAACTGCGCCGGGCTGTGAAACAGGTGCGGTATGTCCTGCCCCTGGTGATGGCAGTCGGTCTGTTCAACCCGCTGCTGGACAGGACAGTTGTCACATATCTTGGAAACATCCCGGTATCGGGCGGCTTCCTGTCATTGGTCAGTCTCATGCTGAAAGGGGTATTCTGCCTGCTGGCATCTTTTTTCCTGATCAGCACAACCCCGGCTGACCGGCTGTTTGCCTCGCTGCGGAAAATACATATGCCGGCCGGCATTGTCACTCTGCTGCTTCTGACCTGGCGCTATAT
>JAEEHG010000093.1 GCA_016280695.1 Solobacterium sp.
CGGCGATTTGATGCCGGGAATATCAGGCTTCGCGGACACAGAGCCGACTGCCGCAATAATCGCATCCGGCTGCAGTTCCGCCACCAGTTCCGGGGTCGCTTCCGTATTCAGGCGGACGTCTGTCCCGGAGCGCTCCAGCATGCGGATCTGCCAGTCCAGGAAACGGTCCAGATCGTGCTTGAACGGTGCCTGCCGGGCAAAGACAGACTTGCCGCCAAGCCGGCTCCGCTTCTCCAGCAGGATCACTTCATGGCCGCGGCCGGCTGCTGTTATGGCAGCCTCCATACCGCCCGGACCGCCGCCGATCACCACGACCCGCTTCTTCTTTTCCGCCGGCTTTTTCAGCCGCGGCAGGATCCACTCCCGGCCCAGTTCCGGATTGACGCTGCAGGAGAGCTCATTGAACCGTTCGTAGTCCAGGCAGTGCAGGCAGCGGATGCACGGGATGATCTCGTCCTCATGCCCGTCCCTGGCCTTGTTCACCAGGGCCGCGTCCGCGATGGTCCCCCTGGCCATGGCAATAATGTCCGCCTTGCCTTCCGCCAGGGTCTTCTCCATAAGTTCAGGTTCCTGAAACGCCCCCAGGGTCAGGACCGGGATATGGATGCGGTCGCTGGCCTTGACGCGGGCAGCCAGATAGGCATTGCAGCCGGCCGGCAGGAATCCGGTCGGATGGGTAATATATTCTGTATGGTTGAAGAATGACCCGGCCGAGATGTGGGCGATATCAATGTATTCCTGCAGGACAGCCAGGACATCAATGCAGTCAGTAATGGTAAAGCCGTCAGGACCGGCCAGTTCATCCCCGGAAATCCGGTATTCGATCAGCAGTTTCCGGCCCACCCGGTCACGGATGGCCTTCAGCACCATCAGCGGCAGCTTCATCCGGTTTTCCAGACTGCCCCCGAAGCCGTCGGTGCGGGTATTGTATTTCGGCGAAAGAATCTGCGACAGCACCAGGCCGTGCCCGCCATGGATCAGGATCATGTCAAAGCCGCATTTCAGCGCATTCTCCGCCGCCAGGGCATATTCGTCCGCCAGCCGCCGCATGACTGCTTCGTCCATCAGTTCCGTGCCTTCATCCCCATTGACGGAATAGGCATGCAGGTTCCCTTCCTCATCCGGGAAATGACAGCCGAACGCCAGCAGTTCCAGGGAGGCTTTGGCATCGTAAAAATGAATTGCGTTCGTCAGGCGCTGCCACTGCCGGTGCGTCTCCGGACGGAAAATATCTTCATTGGCATGATCTTTGGCCCGCGGCAGGTAATGATCCATGTTCATGGCCGAATACGTGATCACGGCCGAACCGCCCCTGGCCTTTTCGGCATAGTAGGCCACCACCCGGTCATTGGGCGCATCATCGTTGTAATCCATCAGCAGATGGACCCCGGCAGGTGCTGCCCAGATGCGGTTCTTGAAGGTCACATCACCGATGGTCAGCGGTGAAAAGATATGCGGGTATCTGGTTTCAAACATAGGCTGTCTCCATTCAGAGATATCTTACCACGAAAAAGAGGGATCACTCCCTCTCCCCTGCCGGGATGATGCGGCAGACATGAATTTCATAGATCTCGGCCCGGCAGATCTGGTTCAGCATGTACACATGATATTCGGCTGCCTGCCGGTCGGTGAATATCTCCTCCGCCGTGCGGGCCTGGCGGTTGTATACGGCATAACCCGGCCGGCTGTCCGGTCCCGTGACCGGGAGAACGAAACCCCGCTCCGTCATGCCGATATTACCCCGGTAAACGCATTCCGGACCAGGGCCATGGCCAGCCGGTAATAAATCATCCGGGTGGTCCGCGGTGACAGGTGCACCCGCCAGGCTGCCTGCTCCGCGCTCATATGCTCGAGATAGCAGGCTGCGATTCTTTCCCGCTGCCCGGCATCGAGTTCCCGCTCCTGCGCGAGATAGTGCCGGATGATGTCACGTTCCGCCGCCTCAGTCATGATATGCCCCCATAGCGGCCAGAACCCGCCGGATTTCATTGAACGCTTCCCGGTCCTGTTCATCTGTCATCTCCGGCTGCCCGCCGGGATGGCGCAGGATCCAGGCCATCATTGCCACGCACTTTTCCGCGGTCAGATTGTCCAGACTGATGTATTCCATAGTTTCCTTACCTCCGGTTTCTATCCTAATTCGGGCAGACGGAATCACTGTCGTGTTTTCTGTACAGTGCGTAAGATCACCGGCCTGTGTTACGATAAGGAACGAAAGAAGGTAATCCGGCATGAGCGAACAAACCTGGAAAACGATACTGGCTGCCGAACGGCAGGTCCGCAGCCTGGCCCCGTGGCTTGGCATCAGCGGCCAGCAGCTGTTCACGCTGAAGCGGGATAATCCGCTGGATAATGTTTTTGTCAATATCATCGGCCTGCAGGAAGGCAACTGCGGCCTGGTCTTCTATGAAGGCCTGAAACAGCTGCAGGACTATATGATGCTGCTGGCCCGGGCCGATCTTGGTGTATCCTACGACTATGTGATGCGGCGGCAGAACTGCCTGGCCCTGACCTACGGATCGGCGGATGATGTGCCGGAAGCACAGATGAATCTCTATAGAGAAACAGGCTTTGCCCCGGCCGAGGGCTGGCCGATGTTCCTGTCCCTGCGCACCGGCCTGCAGCCCTGGGGACTCGATGATGCGGAACCAGAACGGATGGCCGTGCTGCTGCCGGAATTTACGGCGGCCTGGAACTGCTGGCTGGCCAGCGGGAAACCGGTCTTCGCCACCGACCAGATGTTCCTGTATGACCCGCGGAACGGCAGCGGCCGGGTCACCGTCCTGCCGTTAAAGGACTTCGGCACCAACCTGCTGCAGATCGACCGGGACCAGGTCCTGGAAGTCATGAAAGGCTGCGAGGAAACCGAGCAGACCCTGGAAGCGGACCTGCGCGATATGCCAGTTGCGGTGGATCATCCCGGCTATGACCGGCCGGTCCGGCCGCTGGCCTGCCTGGCGGCGGAAACAGATAGCGGCTGGCTGATGCACATGCAGATGGGTGACCCGGCCATGAATCCCGGACAGCTGCTGATTGAAGGCCTGATTACGGCCATGCAGAAACACGGCATCCCGGCGGTGATCCGGGTGCGCGGTGATCTGTTTGCGGCCATGATCGACAGTCTCTGCGACCCGCTCGGCATCCGGGTGGAACAGAGCCCTGCCCTGCCGGCCGCCGATGAAGCCTTCAAGGGCCTGAATGATTATTTCGAAAGCAGGCATTCCGAATTCCTGAGTTAACACAAAAACACCGCTTAACGGCGGTGTTTTCTTTCCGTAAAAAAACCGGCAGCTGCCGGTTTCCTGTTATTTCTTTTCCTCGGTGATGACCCGGGCCGCCGGAGCCTGCACCCCTGCCGCGCCGAGAGCCTTGGTGATGTTCTCGGTCAGGGCAAAGAAGACATCCCAGTAATCCCCGCTGTTGACCCAGGCCCGGACCGTGAAATCCATAGACTTGTCGGTGCCGCCGGACAGCCGGGCAAACGGAGCCGGATCCTTGAGCACCCGGTCATCGGCGTTCATGACATCCAGCATGCACTTCTGCACAAGGTCGATATCCTCACCCTTGGCACAGGAGAACCCCAGGTCCACCCGCCTTGTGTCAGCACTGGAGAAGTTGGTCACATTAGCCCCCATCAGGGTACCGTTCGGGATTGTGATGGTCTTGTTGTCAACCGTGTTCAGGACAGTATAGAACAGATTGATATCCTTGACGGTGCCTTCCCCGCCGCCGGCTGAGACATAGTCACCGACCTTGAACGGCCGGAAGAGCACCAGCATGATACCGCCGGCCAGGTTGCTGAGGGAACCCTGCAGGGCCATGCCGACCGTGACGCCGGCCGTAGCGAGCACCGTGATGACCGAAGCCATCGGCACGCCCAGCACACTGATGACGGAGATGACCAGGACAACATAGAGGATCGTACGGATCATGTTTTTCGCGAAGGAGCGGCCGGTAGCGTCCATTTTGGCGGTCAGGACCGACTTGTCAGCGATATCGACAATCTTGTTGATGACAGCCTTGCCGATGATATAGACCAGAAGCGCCAGAACAATTTTCGTGCAGGCTGCCGTCAGCAGCGCACCAATCGTATTGAGATCAAACATTGTATTATCTCCCTTTCTGTTCTTTTCTCAGATTATAGCACTTCAGCCATTGGCCGGGACA
>JAEEHG010000094.1 GCA_016280695.1 Solobacterium sp.
GTACAGCAGGCCGCCGAGGGCCGAAGCCGCCAGGGCTGCCAGCAGCGTGATCACCATGCCCACGGCCGGGCTTGGCGAGGCCGTGCTGCTTTCATACAGGAACGCACTGGCCAGGGCCGCGATGCCGCCGATCTGCATGATGCCGGGCACGCCGAGGTTCAGGCCGCCGGCTTTCTGGTTGATCGTTTCCCCGATGCAGCCGTACATGATGACGGTCCCGAAGGTAATGGCCGCCACAAACCAGGAGATAATCTGGGCTGTACTCATGCTTCCGGTTCCTCCTTTCTCGCGTGTCCGAAGGAGATGCTGTAGCTGTTGAAGAATTCCGCGCTGAGAATGAAGAACAGGATAATGCCGGTGATGATGTTCGACGCGTATTCATTCAGGCCGAAGTCACTGGAGATCTGGGATGCCCCTTTGCTCAGGAAGACGATAAAGGCTGAAATGATCACCATGGCCAGCGGATTGAACTTGGCCAGCCAGCAGACAATGATGGCAGTAAAGCCGCGCCCGCCGGCGGTTTCCTTGGATATCGTGTGGGATATGCCGGCCACTTCGACAAAACCCGCCAGACCGGCAATGGCCCCGGAGAGCAGGACATTCCTGCGGATGACTTTCGGGACGTTGATGCCGGCATATTTTGCCGTGGCCACCGATTCACCGACCACTGCCCCTTCATAACCGTGCTTGGAATACTTCATGTAAACGTAGATAAAGACCGTGACAATGATCACAATCAGCACATTCAGGCCATACTGCAGGCCGCCGACCTGCGGGAACCAGCCGCCCTGTGAATTCATGTTGATGACCCCGACGGAATGGGAACGCTTCTTATCCCAGAAGTCGACGAAGAATTCCACGAACTGGATGGCAACGTAGTTCATCATCAGGGTGAACAGCGTTTCGTTGGTGTCATATTTGGCCTTGAAAGCCGCCGGCAGATACGACCACAGTGCTCCGGCCAGCGCCGAAACCGCTGCCATCAGGATCAGCAGGACTGCTGTCGGGACCTTGTTTCCCCAGTAAATCATAAACGCTGCCGTAGTCAGACCGCCGATCAGGATCTGTCCTTCGGCACCGCAGTTCCAGAACCGCATGCGGAAAGCCGGGGCCAGGGACACGCTGATGAGCAGCAGCAGGCAGGTGTCACGGATTGTGATCCAGGCCCGCCGGCTGGTGCCGAAAGCGCCCTTGACCATGGATGTGTAGACACTGACCGGATCCAGTTTTGTCACGAAATAAATAAACAGGGCCGAGACCAGCAGCGCGCAGAGCACCGCCGCCAGAATCACAGCTGCCTTCTGCAGGAGCGCAGGTTCATCCTTCTTTCTGACCCGGATCAGAGGTTCTCTGGTATGTTCTGCCATTATGCTTCCTCCTTCAGATGGGTCATGAGATAGCCGACTTCTTCTTTTTCTGCCGTGCGGCCGTCCAGCATGCCGTTCATCCGGCCGGAGCACAGCACCATGATCCGGTCACACAGGGCCAGCAGGACATCGAGGTCCTCACCGACGTAAATGACGGCCACGCCTTTTTTCTTCTGCTCATTGAGCAGGTTGTAAATCGCGTAGGAAGTATTGATATCCAGGCCCCGGACAGCATAGGCCGTCATCAGGACCGTTGGTTTGTTGTTGATCTCGCGGCCGACCAGGATCTTCTGCACGTTGCCGCCGGAAAGCCTTCTGACCGGATAATCCAGCGCCGGGGTAACCACTTCGAGTTCATCCTTGATCTTCATGGCTGTCGCTTCCGGCTGCCGGCGGTGCAGGAACGGGCCCTTCCCCTTCCGGTAGCGCTTGAGCATGACATTGTCGGTCATGCCCATGTTGCCGACCAGGCCCATGCCGAGCCGGTCTTCCGGTACGAAGGCCAGGTGCAGGCCGTACTGGATGATCTGGCGGGTGCTGAGGCCGACCAGTTCATGGACACCATGTGCTGTTGAGTTATAGATGACGGAAGAACCGGGATCGCATTTCTGCAGGCCCATGATGGCTTCCAGCAGTTCTTTCTGACCGGAGCCGGAGATGCCGGCAATGCCGAGGATTTCACCACTGTACAGATCAAAGGTGACATCATCCACCACCTTCTTGCCGTCGCTGTTCTCCACCGTCAGATGCTTGACTTCCAGCCGCTTGGCCTTGTTTTCGACGAAATCACGGGCAATATCCAGGGTGATCTTTTCGCCGACCATCATTTCAGTCAGCTTCTGTTCATCGGTTTCCGTCTTCATTACCGTACCGATGTTCTCTCCCTTGCGCAGGACCGTGATCCGGTCGGAGATTTCCATGACTTCGTTGAGTTTATGCGTAATGATTACAATGGCCTTGCCGTCATCCCGCATATTGCGCAGGATCGTGAACAGCCGGGTGATTTCCTGCGGGGTCAGCACCGCCGTCGGCTCATCCAGGATAAGGATCTTTGCCCCGCGGTAGAGTGTCTTGACGATTTCCAGGGTTTCCTTTTCGGACACCGTCATGTCGTAGACCTTCTTGTCCAGATCCATATCGAATCCGTACCGCTGACAGATGTCACCGACTTCCTGCCGGCACTTCTTTTCCGTATTGTCTTTCGGCAGACCGATCAGGATATTTTCCAGCGCGGTAAAAATATCAATCAGCTTGAAATGCTGATGAATCATCCCGATGCCCAGGTCATAGGCGTCCTTCGGGGATGTGATGGTTACCGGTTTCCCGTCCGCCAGGATTTCCCCGCTGTCAGGATAATAGACCCCGGAAAGCATATTCATCAGGGTTGTCTTGCCGCTGCCGTTTTCCCCCAGCAGGGAAAGGATTTCCCCATGATAAATATCCAGGTCAACGTCCTTGTTGGCGATGATCTTTTTGCCGAAGCGCTTGTTGATGCCGCGCATGGATATGGCAATCCCGTTCATGCTTCACCTCCTGCGTAGTAATAAACATTACAGGCTTCGGGTTGAAGCCTGTAATGTATGTCGATACAAAATTGTCTGAACTCAGTTCAGTTCAACGATGCCGTCGATTCTGGCGGCGAAGTACGGAGCACTTCTGAATTCGGATTCATGGAAGTAACCGTCGATCAGGCACTCTGTTTCCGGCTCGAAGTCAGCGTCGACATCACCCAGCATGGAAGTCGGTGTGACTCCGCCGATCGTGAATGTGGAAGCGTCAAAGACCTTCAGGTCGCCGGACTTGATCGCGTCGATGACAGCGTCAACTCTTTCCTGGGTACCTTCGGCGCAGGCTGTGCCGAGCGGTGTGATTTCAACCGCACCGTCGTTGTAGCCGCCGGTCCAGTCAGTCATGATTTCCTCGCCGTTCTTCCAGCATGTGAAGGCATATGTGTAGAACTTCTCCCAGACGTTGGAAGCGCTGGTCAGGGCGATATCCGGAGCGACATCCAGCATGGAGACGTTATAGCCGACAGAGTAAGCTGTGAAGCCGTACTTGTTGTCCTGCATGTTCTTCTGCAGCTGGCTCGGCGCACCGGTGGAGTCGGCGTGCTGGCCGATGATGATGCAGCCCTGGGACATCAGTTCGTCCGCAACGGTTGCTTCAGCGGTCAGGTCAAACCAGGAGTTTGTATACTTGACGTACATCGAGACGTTGGAAACAACGCTCTTGACGCCGAGATAGAATGCTGTGTAGCCGGAAACGACTTCCGCGTACGGGAAGGCACCGACATAACCGATCTTGACGTTGCCGTCCGCGTCCATGTTGGCTTCTGTGATCAGGCCCTGTTCGGACAGTTCAGCCAGCTTCATGCCGGCCACAACACCGGAAACATATCTGGACTCATAGACCGCCGTAAAGGCATTCTTGAAGTTGGCAAGACCGGATACAGCTGCTGTATCACCGGTATCCGCAACGAAGGTGACGTCCGGATATTCCTGGGCAGCCTGCTGCATGTAGCTCTGATGACCATAGGAATTGGAGATGACCAGGGTCGCACCGTTTTCGATCAGGTCGACAGCGGCGTCATAGCAGCTCTGGTCTTCACCGATTGTGTACTTCCACAGGATGTCTTCGTCGGCGATGCCCAGGCCCTTGGCAGCCTCACGGATGCCGACCATGTGCGCATAGGTGTAGCCTTCGTTTTCGTCACCGACCAGGATAATGCCGATCTTGGCATTGCTTTCATCGGCTGCCGGGCTGGCCGGGGCGTTGCCGCCGGAGCTGCAGGCAGTCAGTGCGAGTGCCATGGAGCCGGCCAGCAGGCCTTTTGCAAATTTGTTCATTGGATTTTTCCTTCCCTTTCCTTATGAAACGAAAAGACCTTCTTTGCCAGATGCATCAATTATCTGAAAGAAGATCCGTGCGGAGCCCTGAGGACCCCGGAGATTGTGTTATTCTATCGCTTACATGACAGAATAACCGGAAAAGGAATTCTATCATAGTCCCGGGATTTGCGGCCCCGGGGTAGAGACTCCTTCACCGTATCTGAAGGATTATACGATAAAAACACGCTCAAACTATAACATACTTCCGGCCCGGTGACAGGCAAAAAAGCGCATATGTATGCAGAAAACGAAAAGAAAGCCCTTACAGGGCCTTCTTAGTTATTGCTAATCCGAAACATCCGCGTCCAGGGTGACCTGCACATCATAGTCCGGATACGCTTCCTTCAGGTCATTGACAATGCGGCCGAAGATCTCCGTACCGTTTTTCTGGGCAAAATCAATGACGATATCCATGTTCATGATCTTGTCCTCCGTGTTGACATAGAAGCCATGGGTCTGCAGAACCCCCGGATGGGCAAAGACCAGCTCGTTGACATGATCTTTGATCCGGGTGATTTCCGGATCCAGGGAATTGACGGAGTAGATGGATATGCCGGCCAGGATGATGCCCAGTTTGGCAAAAACCTCCCGCTGAATCCGCCGTTCCAGCGTATCGATCTCATAGGCTGTCATGGTATCGGGGATTTCGATGTGAACACTGCCGATGGTCTTTTCCGGGCCGTAGGTATGCAGGAACAGATCGTATGCCCCGTTGACTTCCGGGAAACTGCTCACCAGCTGCTTGACGGCAACAGAAATATCCTTGTCAATCCGCTCACCCAGGATCTGGCTGATCGTATCCCGCAGCATTTCCAGACCGCTTTTGATGATGATTACGGAAATGACTGCACCCAGCCACGCTTCCAGGGACCATCCTGCCTTGATATAGAGCACCGCGGCCACCAGGGTGGATGCCGAGATGATCGAGTCGTTCAGGGCATCACTGCCGGAAGCGACCAGGGAATCACTCCCCACCTTCTGACCGGTTGCCTTGACATAGCGGCCCAGCAGGATCTTGACCAGCACGCCGGCCGCCACGATGACCAGCGTAAGGGCAGAATAATCCGGGGTTTCCGGATGGATGATCTTGCGGACACTTTCGGTAAATGATGTGACGCCGGCATAAAGAACGATAACGGAAATAATGGCAGCGCTCAGATATTCGATCCGGCCGTAGCCCAGCGGATGTTTCTTGTCCGGGGCCTTGCCGGCCAGTTTTGTCCCGACAATGGTAATAACGGATGACAGCGCGTCACTGAGGTTGTTGACCGCATCGAGGACGATGGCAATCGAATTCGACAGCATGCCGACGAATGCCTTGAAACCGGCCAGGAAAATATTGGCCGCAATGCCGATAATACTGGTCCGGATGATTATCTGATCCCGGCTCTTTGCACTGACGTTCATGTTCATTCCCCTTTCAGAAGAATCCGGATTGCTTCAACAAAGCCCGTCTGGGTGATATCCCGCGGTTCGAAATGCAGAATCTGGAAAACAACCTGCATGACCGTGCCGATACCGAACACCGCAATCAGCGTGCCGATGCCGACCGGCGCCCCCAGCAGCCAGCCGATGGTGAACACCGCGACCAGGATCACCGTCTGCACCACCCCGATCGGGATTTTCGTAAACCGCTTGCCAAGGCCGACCATCAGGGTATCACGGGGTCCGAAGCCCAGGCCTGCCCCCATATAGAAATACTGTCCGACAGCCATCAGGGTCATGCCGGCCACCAGCACCAGCACCCCGCTCCAGATATGCGCCTGCAGCGGAATCAGGCCGGTCTTCAGGATCAGGTCGGTGAAGTTGCCGACCAGCAACGCGTCCAGCACCGTGCCCCAGCCGATCTTTTCCTTCATCAGCAGGTCAATCAGGACAATGGCCAGGCTGATGGTCACATGCACCGTACCGAATGAGAACGGCAGGTGCTTGGATATGCCGACGGAAAGTGTCTCCCATGGCGCCATGCCGATATTGCTCTGCATTTCCAGGGCTACCCCGATGGAGAAGACAAACAGTCCGAAGACTGTCCGGATCAGGTTTTTCAGGATTAGTGTTCTTGTTTTCATGCTGCATCCCCCAGGTTATTCCGCTATATTCTAGCAAATGAAAAGGCGGCCGCAAAGCCGCCTGCCCTGTTTCAGTCTTTTCTTGTCAGACAGCTGACATCAAGTTCCTGCCGCTGCCCGTCGAGTTCATAGCTGACAACTGCCCGGTCCGGGTCATACTCGACATCCACCGCCGCGGTCAGCCGGCGCAGATCCCGGTACTGCTGCCGCTGGGCGGGAGTGTATCTGGACGGATCGTCCGAGATCATCCATACCCCATCCAGCAGGGCATCCAGCCGGGCCAGCGTATCCTTGGTCAAAGCATCGAGTTTCAGATTCTCCTCCCGCAGGAAGAAGACATCGGAGTCACAAATGTATGCCCGGCTGTTAAGCATCCGCCGGGAAAGAATGTTGCCGACGGCCTGCTTGGTTGACACCCGTTCACGGTGTGCCCACTGCATATACCGCTTGTCATTCCAGTCCAGTGAAACATCACAGGAGATACGGCAGTATTCAAACTGCCCGAAAGCCGGCATGACCGGCACGCCGCAGCCGAGAATCAGGTGATCCCCGCACCACTTCCGCAGCAGGTCCACTGCCCGGTACATCCGCCCGGCCCGGGTCTCCCTTTCATTTCCGAAGGTCGCGGCCGCGTACAGGAAATCGAGTTTGACCAGGTCGAAGCCCCACTCGTCAAAGACCCTGTGAAATACGCCTTCCAGATAGGTCTGCACTTCCGGAATATCGATGTCCAGCCCGTAGAACCCGCTCCAGTTGCTGCCGCAGGCCCAGGGTTTGCCATCCTTTTTGATGAACCAGTCCGGATGGTTTTTGAACAGGGCCGAATCCTTTTCCGCCGCGAACGGGGCCAGCCAGAGACCGGCCCGGAAACCGTTGGCGTGAATCAGATCCGCCATCTCCTTCATGCCGTTGGGGAACTTCTTCCCGTCCGGTTCCATCCAGTCGCCGATATGCGGTTCCCAGCCGTCATCAATCTGGAACAGATCCCCTTTTTCAAACAGGGAACGGCACCCGAACAGGGCATCCCGGATGGACTTCTCGCTGATATCCTGGAAGGTATTGTACCAGCTGGAGTAACCGGCAATTTCCTTTTCTGTCCGGGGCTTGATGTTGAGTTCCGCAAACCAGCGGTCATAAACTTCACGTTCCGTGCCGGACGTGATCAGCAGCTCAAACAAGGCCATGCGGCCGCCGGCAACCCGCAGTCCGCCGCAGTCCCGCCGCACTGTAAGCAGTTTTGTGCTGTGATCATACTCAAACATCGTGTAGCCCAGTTCACGTTCATTGAGCGAACCGAAGAACCGGTAGAAGCGCCCCTTGCGGAACGTGCACCAGGAGAAACCATGCAGGAATCCCCTTTTAAACGGGTATTCATTGAAGTGATAATCA
>JAEEHG010000095.1 GCA_016280695.1 Solobacterium sp.
CCTGAATCTCGATCCGATCATATTCCCCGGCTTCGATCAGATTGTCCGGATTCTCCTGCGTAGGATTTCCGGCGTAGCCAAGCCGCATGGCTGTCTTGCGCAGCAGGTTCTGCACCGCCTCGGAGTAGTAGTGCGCGTTGCGGTCGTACGGCGCCTCAAAGCAGTAGTAGACCAGCACCTGCGGGTTGTCTGCCGGCAGGGCTGACATGAGTGAGGCAATCGTATAGCCGGACAGATACGAGTTGTTGACATAGACCTGGGTGGTACCGGTCTTGCCCATGATCTCGCATTCCGGAATCCGGTAGTATTTTGCCGTACCGTCGTCATCGTTGACGGTACGGTAGAGGATACCCTGCACTTCGCGGGCGGTTTCCTCGGTAATCGGATGACCGGTCACCTTGGTTGTCGCCTGGTAGATCACATGGTTGTTGTCATAGTGGTCGCGGATACTGTCAACATAATACGGCCGGACCATGGTCCCGTCGCCGAAGATGGCACTGTATGCCTGCAGCATCTGCAGCATGGTAACGGACGAACCCTGCCCGTAAGAGAGCGCCAGTTTTTCCATCGGCCAGTGGAAGGTCAGCACCCCGGTCTCTTCCGGCAGGCCGTCGCTGGCCACCGACTGGAAGAAGCCGAATTTCTTCAGATAATCAAGATTGATTTCCGGGGTGATCAATTCGGTCTGCACGGTTGCCGCAACAACGTTGGACGAATACATCAGCCCGTGGTCGAAGTCAATCCAGCCCCAGTTCTTCTTGGACGCGTTTTCAATCGGCTGGTACGGACTCGATTCCACCCGGAACGGATGGTTCTCCGAGTCGGAATTCCAGTAGAACGGGCCGGAGTATACCTGGGCCGAACCGTCATAGGTGCCCTCATTGATGGCCGCCGCCCAGGTGAACGGCTTCAGGGTGGAACCCGGCTCATACGGCAGCTGTGTGCCGTAATTATTGTAATCTTCGATATTCAGTGTGTTCGGATCAAAGGACGGGTACTGGCCCCAGGCCAGAATCTTGCCGGTCCTGATCTCCATGACCGCGCCCCATACCCGGGTCGGATTGAAGCGCTGGCGGGTCAGCTGGAAGGATTCTTCCAGCGCTTCCTGGATTTCCTGATCCAGGGTCAGATAGACATCATAGCCGTTGGTCGCGCTGACGCTTTCTTCCTTCATGCCGGGCAGGATATGGCCGTCCTTGTCAGCCTGGTAGACCCGGTAGCCGTCGGCTCCGCGCAGATAGGAATCCAGGTACAGCTCTGTCCCCATCTTGCCGATGGTGCTGCCGGTTTCATCCGACTGGGCAAAACCGATCAGGTTGGACGCAAAGGTGCCAAGTGGATAAACCCGCTTGATCGAGTCGGTAAACTCCACACCCGGCAGGTTCAGGGCAGCAATCTCCTCCATGGTGGACTGGGATATGTTTCGTCCTGCCGTGCCGAGTTCTGTCTGCCAGATGCCCTGGTCCCAGCCGCTGAGATACTGCAGGCAGCGGTCATAATCCATGCCGAGAATCCGGGACAGTTCCTTGGCAGTCCCCTCCCTGTCTTCAACGTAGTATTTCTGGCCTTCGACATGCTCGCGCTCCGGACTGAGAATGCAGTAGATATTGTAGGTCTTGTTGTCCTGGGCAATGACGGTGCCGTTGCGGTCATAAATATTGCCCCGCAGCGCCTTGGTGATTTCCCGGACGGTGTTGGCCGAGTCGGCATAGCGGCTCAGGTCGGTGCCGGAACGCAGATGGACTTTACTGACGGCAACCAAAAAAACATTAGCCGCAAGGATCAGCATCGCAGCTAATGTCAAAATAATGATTGTACGCATTGCCCTTCTGCTGTGGCGCTGCATATTATTCTCCGCTGTCGTTTGCGGCAGTAATCGTGATGATGTTGTCCTGATCGAGGGTCAGACCGTTCTCGGAGGCGATGGAGTCAACCCGGTCTCTTGCGCTCAGGGTCTGAATAACAACCCGGACCGCGTCATTCTGTGTTTCCAGTTCGGCAATCTGGCTGTCGATCTCCTGCTTTCTGGAACTCAGGCTGTTGTTGTAGGTTCTCAAAAACAGCGAAGAGCCGAGATAGGAAAATGACGAGACGACAAACATGAAACCCGCAAAGTGCGTCAGGACGATCTTCTTCTTTTTTCTCTTTTTTCTGATAATCCTTGCCATGTTTACCGAATCCTTTCCACCGCTCTGAGTTTGGCGCTGTGCGCCCTGCGGTTCCTTGCCAGTTCCTCACTGCCCGCGGTCACCGGTTTCCTGGTGACGGAAGTGAAGGAGGCCTGCTCCATTTGTGATGCCTTAACCGGCAGTCTGGGCTCCACAAATGGAGCAGTTGTAAGTTCCTTGAATATCGTCTTCACGATCCTGTCTTCAAGTGAATGGAACGTGATAACGGCACATCTTCCGCCCGGTTTCAGGAGATCACAGGCCTGGTGCAGTCCCTCTTCCAGGGCACCGAGCTCATCGTTGACTTCGATGCGCAGGGCCTGGAAGACCTGTTTGGCCGGGTGACCTTTCCGGTTGAGTACCTTGGCCGGCAGTGCTGAGCGGATGATTTCCACCAGCTGGAAGGTTGTTTCCACCGGTGCTTTTTCCCGCTGCCTGACAATCATCCGGGCAATCGGGCCGGCATACCGTTCTTCCCCGTAGCGATGGAAGACAGAGGCCAGTTCCGCTTCGCCGTACGTGTTGATGACATCGTACGCGGTCAGTTTTTGCTCCTGATCCATCCGCATATCCAGCCGGGCATCGAAGCGGTAGCTGAAGCCCCGTTCCGGATCATCGAACTGCGGGGAACTGACGCCGAGGTCCATCATGACCCCGTCCACGGCTTCCACGCCGCGGTTCAGCAGTTCCTGGCGCAGATCCCGGAAATCCGCGTGAATCAGTGTGATCCGGTCAGCCAGATCCGCAAGGTTTTCCTGCGATTCCGCAATCGCTTCGGCATCCTTGTCAAAGGAGTACAGGCGTCCGGTTGTCAGTCTTTCCGCCAGGGCTCTGGTATGCCCGCCCCGGCCCAGGGTCGCATCCACATAGATGCCCTCCGGCTTTACAGCGAGCAGGTCAATCGTCTCCGGCAGCAGTACGCTTTCGTGTTCCA
>JAEEHG010000096.1 GCA_016280695.1 Solobacterium sp.
CCCAGGCTCATCACATACATTGACAAGGACGGCAGGCACGGCACCCTGACCCGCGGTGAGAAGCTGCCGGAAGGGGCCAAGTACGCGGTGCTTGAGGAATACCATTATCCCAACCATGAGGCGGTGGACGGCTATCATCACTACAAGGAAGACATTGCCCTGTTTGCCGAGATGGGCTTTAAGCAGTTCCGCATGTCCATTTCCTGGAGCCGCCTGTTCCCGACCGGGCTGGAGAAGGAACCGCTGAAGGAAGGCGTGGAGTTCTACCGGAACATGTTCCTGGAGATGAAGAAATACAATATCGAGCCGCTGGTGACGATCTGGCACTTCGATACCCCGCTGTACCTGGAAGAGCACTGCGGTGGCTGGCTGAACCGGGAGACCATCGATCACTATGTCCGCTTCGCGGAGACCTGTTTCCAGGAATACAAGGGCCTGGTGAAGCACTGGCTGACCTTCAATGAAATCAACAATACGATCATGTTCCTGGATATGGGCAGGAATCTGCCGGATGAGGCTTACGCGGAAGCTTACCAGCACCTGCATCATCAGTTCGTTGCCAGTGCCCGGGCTGTCAAAATCGGGCATGAAATCGATCCGGAAAACAGGATCGGCTGCATGATCTGCGGCATTACCTGGTATCCGGCCACCTGTGACCCGAAGGATATCCTGGCCAACCGGCATGCCTGGGAGAAGAATATCTTCTACTGCGGTGATGTGCAGTGCAAGGGTTCCTACGGCACCTATGCCGGCCGCCTGTGGCAGGAACACAATGTGAAGCTGGATATCACCCCGGAGGATCTGAAGGATCTCGTTGAGGGCACGGTGGATTTCTATACGTTCTCCTACTACATGTCCAACCTGGTGACGACCCATAAGGCCACCGATATCGTCGGCGGGAACTTCTCGGCCGGGGTGCGCAACGAGTATCTGCAGTACAGTGACTGGGGCTGGGCGACGGACCCGGACGGGCTGCAGTACTATCTGGAAGTCATCTATGACCGGTACCACCTGCCGCTGATGGTCGTGGAGAACGGCCTGGGGGCCTATGATACGGTCGAAGCGGACGGTTCGATTCACGACCCGTTCCGGATTGACTACTACCACTGCCACATCGAAGCGATGGACAGGGCCCTGCAGAACGGGGTCGACCTGATCGGCTACACAACCTGGGGCTGCATTGACGTTGTCTCGGCCGGCACGGGTGAGATGCGCAAGCGCTACGGCTTCATCTATGTCGACATGGACGACGAAGGCAAGGGCACCATGGCCAGAAGCCGCAAGGATTCCTTCTTCTGGTACAAGAAGGTCATTGCCTCCAACGGCAGCGATCTCAGCTGAATGATGACGGGGACCGGGAAACCGGTCCTCTTTTATTAAGGGTAAGCCGGATATCGTGACGAACCGGCCCCGAAGGCATATAATAGGCGCAAGAGGTGATTTCCATGAAACCTGTGAAAACGATTTCTGCCGTTCTTGCGGCGCTGCTGGTACTGGGCGGCTGCGCGCAGGGAACCGGCAGTGCCCTGCCGGAACTGCCGGCCCCGGAATTTGAAGACGGTCTGCGGGGGGAACAGTTCGGTATTGATAAAAACATCAACGAAGCGACGATTGACCAGTACCTGTTCCGGGATGACGCAGTCTACCGGGATATGCGCATGCTCAGGGATGAGGCCGAATACGAAGCGATCGGCGGCGATTCATGGCTGAGCGGGATTGTGGAAGGCTTTGAGGTTGTGCCGTATCCGTATCTCTGTAACGTGGAAGGCCTGCCGGAAGCGGTAGGTCAGGGCTACCACGGCGAAACGCTGTTTACCCACGATGAAAACGGCTATACGGCCAACTATGAGGAATCAATGGATATCCTGGAATACCTGTTCCCGAAGGACAAGGTGATCTTCCTGATGTGCGGCGGCGGTGGCTATGCCGGCATGACCCGGAACATGCTCATTGAACTGGGCTGGGATGGAACGAAGATCTACAATACCGGCGGTTTCTGGTTCTATGAGGGCGAACATGCCGTGACCTTGAAGCGGGAAGAGAACGGGAAGACCTATTATGATTTCCACAAGGTGAACTATCATTACATTGATTTTGCCACGCTGCACCGGCTGACCCCGCTGGCCCCGGAGACAGGCGGGGAACCGGAGACTTCCTCCGGCACGCTCGTAAATGACCTGGAACTGATCAATGCGGAACAGCTTGCGCAGATGATTGACCGGAAGGAAACATTTGCGGTTTCCGTCTACCTGCCGGGCTGCTCCTCCTGCGCGGCCTTTGCGCCGGTTGTGAAGGAAGTGGCGGCTTCCGGGCAGGTCCCGGTCTATATCATGTCGCTGGATGACGCGAAGGAAAACGGCACGGTGATCGGTGAGGCAATCTCCTATACGCCGTCGGTGGCTGTGTTTAAAGACGGGCAGCTGGCGGGCTGGCTGGATGCCTCCTCCGACGCGGACCTGCCGCATTACAAAAACGCGAAGAGCCTGTCCGAATGGATGGGGCAGTATATCGAAATCGATCCGGTTACGGGTGAGGCGGACAGTCAGATCGAAGACTGTGAAGACGCCTGTTCGGTGCTTGGATGAAAGGGGAGAAAAGCATGGAGTTCAAGGGAAAGAAAATCCTGATCATGGG
>JAEEHG010000097.1 GCA_016280695.1 Solobacterium sp.
GCTGCGTTCCTGGACCGGCATGAATCTTTCTTTTCAATGGAACACAGGCTTCATGACCGGGCTTGTGGTGAGTGCGGCAGTGGCTCTGGGCAAAGCTGCCGGCGGCTTTCCTGCGGCCCGGTCCGGGCTGACCCGCAGTGCCTGTGCAACCCTGCTGGCTGCCGCGGTTCTGATGCCGGTGCCGTATATGCCGGCTGGCCTGCTGGTGCTGTTTCTGTTCAACATGACCATGCCGATGACGCTGTACCGGCTGTACCGGGCGTATCCAAAGCAGCCGGGATTTGCGTTCGGTCTGCTTACGTTTGCGCTGTTTGCGGGGTTTGTGCCGCGGCTGGCTGGCCTGGCAGTTCCGGCTGTCACAGCCGGAATCAGCGGCTGCGCAGTGTCCGCAGTCCTGTTTATCCTGATGGAGAAATCATGAGAACCGTCCTGTATCTGCTGTACCCGCTGGCCGGCACAATCCTGCTGGAAAGCCTGGCGGCCTTTGCGATGGGTCTGCGGGGGAAGAAGGAATATCTCCTGCTGGCCCTGGTAAACGGTGTGACCAACCCGTTTGTGGTGGTGCTGACCGCATTGACAGACAGCGTCCTGATCACATACGGCCTGCTCGAGCCGCTGGCCATCCTGATCGAATACAATATATTAAGAAAGTACCTGACAGGCCCGCGGACTGGCTGGCTTGTGATAGTATGTAACTGCATCAGCATGCTGGGAGGAATCATATGGATAAAACTGCTGAACTGATTGTCCGGGATATTGCCTATTCCCCGACAGAGAGACTGACGGATATGCTTCCGGTCATTCTGCTGGCAGCCGCGGTGATCATTGTGTCACTTGTGCTGATCCGCCGTTTCTTCCGGAAGTAACCGCCGCATTGATCCGCCTGCCCCGGCAGGCTTTTTATATTGCGCAGCCGGCAAAAACGGCTACAATAGAAAACTGTGAGTTCAGCTCACCGTCGGTAGCGGCTACCCGACGTAAAACGAAAATAAGGAGAAACAGTATGAACACAAAGAAAATGGTACGGATTGCCATGATTGCGGCAATCTATACGGCTCTTTCCCTCGCCCTGGCGCCGTTTTCCTACGGCAACATCCAGGTCCGTATTGCGGAAGCGCTGACCCTGCTGCCGCTGATTTACCAGCCGGCGATCTGGGGTGTAACCCTGGGATGCTTCCTGACCAACCTGATCGGGGCCATCATGGGCTTTAACCCGACGGGCATGATTGACGCGGTAATCGGCACGACAGCGACCCTGCTGGCGGCGCTGTGCACATATAGATTCAGAGACCGTAAAGTGGGCAATATACCGGTGCTCAGTATCCTGATGCCGGTGATATTCAACTTCTTCTTTATCGGGGCGGAACTGGGCTATCTGTTCTTCCCGGACAACCTCATCATGGGCAGCCTGATCTGCGGGGCGGAAGTTGCCGTCGGGGAACTGATTTCCGTGACGGTCGGCTGGTTTGTAATCAATTGGCTTGGCAAGACAAAACTGTTCAAATCATAGTACAATAAACGCATGAAAAAATTCATGACGTTTTTACTTGTATTGCTTTGCTGCGCGCTGGGAGTGGGAATCTCGCAGCGTATTTCCGTTGGCGAAAAGGAACCGGCGGAGACACCTGCCGCCAGCCCAGTGGCAGCGGCTTCGGAAAGCCCGGAGGCAGCACCAACCCCGAAACCGGCGGAAACCCCGGCGGAAGTGACGCCGGAACCGACGCCCGAACCAACGCCTGAGCCAACCCCGGAACCGACCCCGGTGCCGACCAGCGAAACAGCCGGCGGTTATTCGGAAGATCCGGTGTTCTATGACACAAACAGCCTGCTTGTCGTAGCCAACAAGGTGCATCCCCTCCCGGAGGGATATGAACCGGCAGACCTGGTACAGCCCAATGTCGCGGCGTCAGCGTACTGGCTGGTCCGGGAAGAAGCCGCCAGGGCCCTGGAAGATATGTTCGCAGCGGCAGACAATGACGGCGTGCACCTGGTGCTGGGCTCGGCCTACCGCTCAGCTTCCTACCAGGCAACCCTGTGGAACGGCTATGTCAGCCAGTACGGAACCGAACGGGCAGACCGCATCAGTTCGCGGCCAGGCTATTCGGATCATCAGACCGGCCTGGCAGTAGATATCGTCATGGGTGACGGTTCATACAACGGCTATAATTTCAACCAGGCATTTGAGGATACGGACCAGGGCAACTGGCTGCGTGTACACGCCCATGAATACGGCTGGATCATGCGTTATCCGAAAGGCAAGGAAGAAATTACCGGCTATGCCTACGAACCATGGCACTTCCGCTATATCGGCGTGGATTATGCGACAGCCATCTACAACGTGGATGAGTTCGAATCATTTGAAGAATATTTCAATGTTGAAGGCGGCATGGAATACCGCTGATAACAAAGGAGGATGGAAATGAAACTTTGGCAGAAAATACCGGCTTTCCTGATGGCAGTGCTGCTGGCTTTACCGTCGGGCATCGCCGTCAAGGCAGAAGAAGCAGGGGACCCCGAGTTTGATGATTACCTGATGGAGGAATGGATTGACAGCATGGAGAGTGATTTCCTCACCATGCACTATTCCGTCAAGGATTACAGGAAATACGGCATTGAGCGGCCGGAAGCGACCTGGGGTGAGGTCTCTTATGAAGACTATGCCCAGGCGGCAGAGGATGCCAGAACCACCCTGGCTGAACTGGAAACCTTTGACTATGACAAGCTCAGTCCGTCCCAGCAGACAGACTACGATACCTATAAGCATTATGTGGAAAACATGCTGGTGATGAATGAGCATCCGGAGTTTGATGAGCATTTCAATCCGTACAACGGCACGCTAAGCAACCTGGTGACCAACCTGACGGAATTTGTTTTCTATGAAAAGCAGGACATCGATGACTATCTGACGATTCTGGCCGATACACCGCGGCTGATCGACGACATGATGGCCATGACCAGGCAGCAGGCTTCCGAAGGGTTCTTCATGACCGATGCGACACTGGATACAGCCATTGAGGAAATCGGCGACTTTACCGAAAAGACCGATGACAGCGCGCTGATCGTCATCTTCGAAAAGAACATTGATGCCTTTGCCGGCCTTACCGATGCCCAGAAGAAAGACTATAAGGACAGGAACCGCGCGATTGTGCTGAACCAGGTGATTCCGGCTTATGAGAAGGCAGCCACGGACCTGGAAAGCCTGCGCGGCAGCCGGAACAACCCCGAGGGCACGGCCGGTTATCCCAACGGCAAGGAGTACTTCACAGCCCTGGCCCGCTACAAGACCAGCACAAATCTGACGGTTGAGGAAATGGTTGCGGAGTGTGAGAAGGCCCTGGCCAGTTCCTGGGAATGGGCCATGAACAGCATCTCTATTTACGGATTTGATGAAAACGGCAGGCGGCGCCAGATTCATTCGGTTCAAATGAAGGAGCCGGTGGAGATTCTGGAATATCTGAAAGCCCACCTGGAAGATTTCCCGGAAGGACCGGCGGTCAACTATACCGCGGAATACCTGGATCCCAGTGTTGCCAATCCGTCCACGATGGCGTATTACATGACCACCCCGGTCGATGACATCACCGACAACGTCATCAAGATCAACGCCGATATCGTCGGCGACGACAATACCACCCTGTACTATACCCTGGCCCACGAAGGCTATCCGGGCCATCTGTATCAGTTCACCTGGTATCTGAACACAAACCCGAACCCGCTGCGGCACGATCTTTCCATCATGGGTTATCAGGAAGGCTGGGCCCAGTATGTCGAAGGCCGGATGCTGGCCAAGAGCGGCCTGGATGAATACTCTGCCGTTGTCAACAGAGCCGATGTCTTCGTCGGCTATGTGCTGAATGCCCTGGCGGATCTGGGTGTCAACGGTCTGGGCTGGACAGTGGATGAACTGCTGGCACACATCGTTGACTACGGTTACGGCAAGGATACTGCCCAGGCGCTGTATGACGCGGTTGTCGAAATGCCCGGCACGATTATCCCTTATGGCTATGGCATGCTGGAGTTCTACAACCAGCGTGACAAGGCCCAGCAGTCGCTTGGGGATAAGTTTGATGAGGTGGCATTCCATACAGCCCTGCTGACCGGCGGACCGCGGCCGTTTGAACTGGTCGCGAAGGATGTGGATGCCTATATCATCAAGGCAGGCGGCACTCCGGTCAAAGAATATTCTGCATTTACATATGACAATGCGCAGCTGAGTGAAGCAGACAGCCCCTGGATGGATAAACTGGTCCGGAATATCCTGATTGCGGCAGCGGTCATTCTGGTACTGCTGATTGTGGTGATAGTGATGATCATAAGACATTTCAGAAAAAAGAGAAGGCTCAGAAAAGCTGAGGAAGAAAAGAGAAGGGCAGCGGCTGAAGCGGTCCTGCAGAAGGAAGTGGTGGCGGCAGCCCAGGAACAGCGGGAACGGCTGATGGGCACCTACACACCGGACGACCAGACACCGGAAGCACCGGAGACAGACGGCGGTGATCCGGGCGATTCACAGGAATAACACGGTAAAGAACCGGGAGGGAAATCTCCCGGTTTTTTTGTTTCGGGAAGATGTTTTTATCGCAGAAAAGCACAAAACCCCTGAAAAGGGGTCACAAAATAACGATAAACAACCGAATAAATGTATATATATCATAATTGCAGGGGTCAAAATAAATTTCATATCTGAGAATTTTACAGTCTGCCGGACCCCGTTATACTGTGATTGTACAGCCGGAACAGCGGTACGGAAGTTACAGACACCAGCAGCCGATCGATAGGAATGCTTACAAATTACGTGTCTGGGAAAAGGTGCGGACAGCAGAAATACATGCGTGGATGATTAAGAACACTGTCCGAGACAGGACAGGCAAAAAAACGCACCTTGAAGAACTAAAGGAGGACAACACATGGAGATCCTGACAAACATCACTTCCGCCCTGCAGCAGTACAGCAGCGTAACCGACACCGAAAACGGTGATACGGCCTACCGCAGCACCGGCAGTACCAATCTCAATTTCTTCGGCACGGCGGGTGCCCTGCGGCACGATCCGCCAACCGCCCGTAAGCTGTTCCTGGCCGCCCTCCGCGAGGATTACGGCCTGGCAGTGAAAAACCTGCTCTACCTGCGCGATGTCCGGGGCGGCTTGGGCGAGCGGCACCTCTTCCGGGTGTGCTGGTCCGCCTACTGCCGGATGTATCCGCAGGATGCCGCAAAACTGATCCCGGCGGTGGTGGCGTGCGGCCGCTGGGATGACCTGCTGGCCGGTCTGAAGACCCCGGCAGAACCAGCCGTTATCGCAGCCATTCAGGACCAGCTGGCCGCAGACCGGAGGACCCTCAGGGAGAACGGTACCGTGTCCCTGCTGGCCAAATGGCTGCCGTCAATCAACACTTCCAGCAAGACCGCCAGAAAAACAGCCAGGTATCTCGCCATACGGCTCGGCATGAGTGAGCCGGGATACCGCAAGATGCTTTCGTCCCTGCGCCGGGGAAGCATCATCGAAAACAACCTGCGGGAGAAGGATTATTCATTCTCCTACGCCGGGGTGCCCTCCATGGCCATGCACAAGTACCGCCGGGCGTTCGCGCGGAACGACGGTGAACGGTACAAAGCGTTTATTACCGCTGTCATCCAGGGTCAGGCAAAGATCCACGCGGGAGCTATCTATCCCTATCAGATCATCTCCGAATACCAGCCGGAGATGACAGACCTGCAGAAGCAGGCCATGCAGGTCAAATGGGATGAGATGAAGTCCGCCTTCAGTGCCGAGCAGACGATCGTGGTCCGCGACGGTTCCGGTTCGATGACCTGGGACAACAACCTGCCAATGCTGAACGCGACAGCACTCGCCATCCTGTTTGCCGAGCTGCAGCAGGGCCCGTTCCACAACCGCTTCATCACATTCTCGTCAAAGCCGGAGATGGTGTCGTTCAAAAACAGCGATACCTTATATGACAAGCTGGCCAATACTTACCGTTACGACGACTGCTCCAACACCGATATTTCCAGGGTCTATGATCTGCTTTACAACACTGACCGGCGGGCTGAGAAAGCGGCCGATTATGTCCGGCGGGTCGTCATTATATCCGACATGGAGTTCGACTGCGGCACAACCAATGTCCCGACCTATGAGACCATGAAGCAGAAGTTCGAGTCGGCCGGCTTCCCTCTGCCGGAGATCATCTACTGGAACGTCTGCGCCCGCCGTGTCCACTTCGCGGCGCCGGCAGGCGAGTCCAATGTCAAGTATGTATCCGGGTTCTCGGCGGCTGTGCTGGACGCGATCCTGCATCACGGCAGCCTTGCGCCGGAGGACATGATGCGCCAGACGCTGGCAAAATACGACATCTGGACCACCGGGCTCATGCAAAAATAAAGCAATTAAACAAAAGCCGCGTAAAGCGGCTTTTCATCTTTCATATAAATCTGCGGCATGGCTGAAGCTGTGCCGTTTTCTACATCCAGTCATCCCCGTACCAGTTGAACAGGCTGCGGCCCTGGTCAAGGGTCCCGATCAGCCGCATGTCTTCTGGCTGCAGGATAAAATCAAAGA
>JAEEHG010000098.1 GCA_016280695.1 Solobacterium sp.
ATTAACGCCTGAACAGGCCCATCATGCCGGCACAGTTCTGCGCATGGACGGTGAGACAATCCGCCTTGTCCATGACGGGCAGGGCTATTTTGCCGTTGTGCACAGGCAGGGCAAAAAGATGATTGCGGAAGTAACAGGAATTGACCCTGTACCTAAGGAACTCCCGCTGGATATAACCCTGGCCATGGCCCTGATCCGCCGGGAGAAACTGGAACTGGTACTGCAGAAAGCAGCGGAACTCGGGATCAGCCGGATCATCCTGTTTGAATCCTCCCGCTGTGTCGTGCATGCCCGCAATGAGCGGATTGACCGGCAGCTGGAACGCTGGCACAGCATCCTGCAGGAAGCGGCAGAGCAGTGCAAACGGGACCGGATTCCCGAACTGGCCGGGATTGTGCCATTTGAGAAACTGCCTGCCCTGAAGCGGGGAACCGGCCTGCTGGCTTATGAAAAAGCAGGAATTGAAGCCGCCCGGCTGAGTATGGTGCCGCTGGCGGAAGCCTGTACGCTTGTGATCGGACCGGAAGGCGGTTTTGCGCCGGAGGAAGCAGAAACCCTGCTGCAGGCCGGTTTTATCACCGTGAGTCTTGGCCGGCGGATCCTGCGGGCGGAAACAGCCGCCATCTATGCCGGCAGTGTGCTGGCAGAACGGGCAGAAAGCGGGGCAGAATGAAATTCAGTGTGATGAACCTCGGCTGCAAAGTCAACGCCTACGAATGCGAAAGCGTCGCGGCTTTGTTTGAAGCGGCCGGATATGAACGGACAGAGTTCGGGGAAGCCTGTGACGTGGCGGTGATTTTTACCTGTGCCGTAACCAACACAGCCGCCCAGAAGAGCCGGCAGATGGTCCACCGGGCCCGCCGCAAAAACCCGGACGCGATCGTGGCGGTAGCCGGATGCTACGTGCAGATTGATCCGGATGTGCTCGGTGATGTCCAGGTCCTGGTCGGCACGGCGGATAAGACCAAGATTCCCGCGTTTGTTGAAGAATACCGCCAGACTGGTGTCCCGGTCCGGCACCTGACCGACATGCAGGACATGCCGTTTGAGAAAATGGGCATGGACCGCTTTGAATATCAATCCAGGGCATATCTGAAGGTGCAGGACGGCTGCAATCAGTTCTGCAGTTACTGCGTGATTCCCTATGCCCGCGGGCGGGAGCGCTCCATGGCGCCGGATGATGTCATCCGTGAAGCCTGTAAGCTTGCCCAAAACCACCGGGAAATCGTCCTGACCGGCATCCATACAGGCCGTTACGGCAGGGAGTACGGCGTGAGCCTGGCCCAGCTGATGAAGCGGATTCTGGCGGCTGCTCCGGGGCTGGAACGGCTGCGTATTTCCTCCATCGAAATCACGGAAATCGATGATGAGCTGCTCGAACTTCTGCAGCAGGACAGCCGGGTGGCCAGACACCTGCATATCCCGCTGCAGGCGGGCTGCGATACGGTCCTGCAGCGCATGAACCGGCCGTACGATACAGCAGCGTATTATGCTAGAATAGAAAAGATCCGTGAGGTACTTCCGGATATTTCCATCTCGGCTGACCTGATCACGGGTTTCCCGCAGGAAACCGAAGCGGAACACCGTGAGACCTGTGAGTTCCTGCGCCGGTGTCGGTTCTCGTTCCTGCATGTTTTCCCGTACAGCCTGCGCAGCGGGACGGCGGCTGAGAAGATGGGCGGGCATGTGGCTCCGGATGTGAAGAAACGCCGGGCTGCCGAGTGCATGGCGATCTCGGAAGAGCTGTACGATATGTATAAAACCGGCTGGCTGGGCCGGACTGCCCGGGTGCTGTATGAAACAGCCCGGGATGGCTTTACCACCGGCCATACATCGGAGTACCTGCCGGTCCGGGTCAGAGGCATTCACCCGGCCGGGGAAATGGCGGAGGTTCTGATCAGTGAACTTCAGGACCATCAATTATATGGAAAGGCAGTGAATCAGAGTGAATCTTAGGGAACTGTTTGAGAATGTCCCGGACATTGAAATCAAAAGCCTGATGGCTGACAGCCGGAAAAAACGGCCGGATTCCATCTTCTTCTGTGTCCGCGGCATGATGAACGACGGGCACAAATTCATCCCGCAGGCGATCCAGAACGGCGCCCGGGTGATTGTGCATTCCGAACCGGTCGAGGACAAGGACCCCAATGTGACCTATCTGCGGGTCAGGGATGTCAACGCGGTGTTCAACAAGGTGGCTGATGCCTTCTACGGATATCCGAGCCACAAGATGAAGATCTACGGCGTGACCGGCACCAACGGCAAGAGTTCAACATCCTGCTTTATCCGCGACCTGCTCAATGAGTACATGCCGGCCGGATATATCGGCACGATCGCAATCGAATACGGCAATGTAAAACTGCCGCCGCTGCTGACCACCCCGGATATTGATGACCTGCACGGCATCCTCAAGGACATGTGTGGGGCCGGGATCAAGGCCTGTGCCGTGGAAGCCTCCAGTATCGGCATCGATCAGGGCCGGGTGGACAGTATTGATTTCGACGCGGTGATCTACACCAACCTGACCCATGACCATCTGGATTATCACGGGACGATGGAAAACTATTTCGCCGCCAAGAAACGGCTGTTTGACATGCTGAAGGAAGAAGCCGTGGCCGTGACCAACGCGGATGATGCCTACGGCATGCGGATCGTGGCGGATACCCGGGCCAGGGTGGTTACATACGGCATTGACAACGACGCCGATTACAAAGTAACCCGCTATACCCTGTACAAAGACCGGACGATCTTCTCGCTGCGCTGCAGCGGCATGGAATACGAGCTGGAAACCAACCTGGTGGCCAAGTTCAATATCTACAACCTGGTCGGGGCCATCGCGGCCC
>JAEEHG010000099.1 GCA_016280695.1 Solobacterium sp.
AGGCCGTTATCTGGGCGGGATCACTTCCAGCCAGTAGCCGTCCGGGTCCTGGATAAAGTAAATACCCATGGAGTGATTCTCAAAGCAGATGCATCCCATCTCTTCGTGCAGTTTATGGGCGGCTTCGAAATCATCCGTGAGGAATGCCAGGTGAAATTCCTCTTCCCCGATGTCATAAGGCTGCGGATGGTCTTTCAGCCAGGTCAGTTCCAGCTCAAAATCGCTGGTTTCATTGCCGATATACACGATGATGAACGAGCCATCCTGTGCGGTCTTGCGGCGCAGTTCCTTCAGGCCCAGCGCTTTTTCGTAAAATGCCAGTGAGCGGTCCAGATCAGCGACATTGTAGTTTTCATGGATCATCTTGAACTTCATAACTTATCCTCCCTGTTACAGTTCCCAATGGGTTTCGTCTGCTGTGTCCAGCAGGATGGTATCATGATCCTGCATGTATGAAGCGCGGAACCGGTCCACAACAGTTCTGTCTTCCCAGAAGTGCATGGGCAGCACATACCGGGGATGACAGACTGACAGGAACAATTCCATGCCCTCGGCATAATTGTCCTCGAGTCGGTCATCCAGCACCGCGAAAGCCACGTTAACCGGCACGCCGGCAAGTTTCTGTATTTCCCGCCGGAATACGGTTTCCTGCTCCGCCAGCCACTCCGGGTCCTCGCCGGGCCAGTCCCACCAGTGCAGGTCACCGGCGTGGTACAGGGTGCCGCCGGCTGTCACAACGAGGTATGCAACACCCTCATCGGTTGACAGCAGAGTCTGTACCGTGCCGAGGCCCTCCACCCGGTACATTTCATCAGCGTCCATGTACCGGACATCCGCGGCCTTCGGCACTGACGGATGTCCTTTGATATCAAACGCCAGGATGTATTTCGTCTGCGCATGACTCTTTGCCAGAGAGAAGATCTCCGGATTGAAATGATCGGAATGTACATGGCTGGCAAAAACATACAGCGGCTTCTCCTGCGGGATCCGGTGCAGAAATGACAGATCACCGCGGTAATAGTCAAACAGCAGCGCGACGTCATCCACCTCAACAAAGAACCCGCTGTGTCCCAGATAATCAATTCTCATAGGTCAATCATACTTCTCCTTTGCCGGTTTCGGCCACCACGCGGCATGGCAGTCCGGACACGCCGGCATAGTTCATCGGATATGTGTGCATAATGCAGTGCCCGGGCACCGCCCCCAGATTGCAGAGATTCTCAACAACAAACACGCCCCGGTCAGCACAATACTGGTCTGCCGGTGTGTGTTCCCGGCCGCGGCGTATGCCGGCACAGTCCACGCCGATGATGGAGATTTTCCTGTCCAGCAGGGCATCGATCAGTTCATGGGACAGCTGCGGGTGCCCGGAGAAGTACGGCCGTCCGCCGTAGTCCTCCCGCTCGATAAAACCGGTATAAAAGGCAACAAACATATCCGGCCCGGCCGCATCCATGTCTATATCACTGATTTCTATATCCCTGCCGCTCACATGGGAAACATCAAAGACAACCGCTTCCCGTTCCGTATATTCCAGCGGAAACTCCTTGTCCATGATGTCAAAATGTGTGCCGAGATGCCCGGCCAGGGCTTTCTTTTCGTTTCCCTGCGCTGCGGCAGCCATCGCCGGTGTGATTTTCAAGGTGACGTCAATCAGCATGTTCCCCACCTCCGCAGTCTATCGGAACATTCATATACGAATATACTGCTCTGATCCAATTATACAGAAAACAGGATCTTTTTGATCCTGTCAGCCTATGCCTTAATTCAGTCGGATGCCCATTCAGGACAGGCAGCAGGCATTACCCGAACAGCTTCTTCGCCGCCTGTTCCAGTTCCATCCTCTCCTGTGTATCATCGTAGCAGCGTTCCCGGTCATCGATGCCTTTGACGACATCAAGCGCAAACAGCCCGTCGTGATTGCAGCAGAACAGGATCTGCTTTACACCCCGGATCTTGAACCAGGCCTGTGCTTCCCCTTCCGGATACAGCTTTGTCATCTGCAGGCCGTCCGGCGACAGCGCTGCGATGAATGTAATGTAATGATTCCTGGTCATCTCGTGAGCAATTCTGACCCAGTATTCATCCTCGACACGCTCGATAAATATCATATGCTGCTCATCGCTCTGTTCAGCTTCCAGCGGCCTGAGTTGGATGCCGTGGCAGGTCACAACCGCCTCGCCCATGCTGTGGATCACATTCCCGCAGACCGGACAGATATAGAACTTTGAGCGCATCATATTTGCGGACACATTGGCGTTCTGCACGGTATTGCCTGAGATCAGTTCCGTGACTGAAATATGAAAGGCCCCGGCTATGGCTTCCAGCAGGGTAATATCCGGATAGCCCCTGCCGTTTTCCCATTTCGATACGGTCTTGTCGCTGACTCCCAGTTCTTCCGCCAGCTGCAGCTGGGTCAGATGGTTCTTTTCCCGCAGTTCCCGGATCACTGCCCCTGTAACATACTGATTCATTGTTCTTCCTGCCTCCTGTGCCGCAATTGTAATCCGGCCGGCATGGTTACACTACCTACGGAACGTAGAGTAACATTATTTCATCTGCATGATTTTCCGGTATCCCCGGCTGATGATGGATACATAGACAAGGGAAGATACCCCCGCGGCCAGCATCAGCAGCATCCCCACGCCGCCGGCCGCCATGGCAGCCGTGCTGTCCGTGATAACCGC
>JAEEHG010000011.1 GCA_016280695.1 Solobacterium sp.
GCGGCCAAAGCTGCCCTGGAGGCCGCCGGATTCAAGGTATCCGTACAGAATATCGGCTATAACAACTCCTACGCAGCCAATACCGTCTTTGCCCAGGACCCCGCTGCCGGCACCAGGAAGCCGGCCGGCACCACGGTTACCATCCGCTACAGCGATGGTCCGGAGCCGGTTCCCATGGCTACCCTGCCGAATATCCCGCTGTCGATCTACAGTGACTTCAGCTACAGTGACAATGTGGCCAACATGACCTCACTGTTCAACAATGCCGGCTTCTACAACCTGGACATCATCCCGGTGCCGACCGGCGGTGATTCCGGCTATTCCAATCAGAACGGCATCCAGAAGATCGATCCGGCCCCCAACGGTGCCGAGATTGACAGCCGGACAGTGATCCACATCTATATTTTCCAGCCTGATCAGTGAGATAACGGACCCTCCGGGTCCGTTTTCGTTATAATGAATTTAACAGGAGGTTTACACATGACAGATATCATCAAAATCAATGAACAGACATGGCGGTTTGAAGAAGAAGGTGTGCGGTTCTTTCTGCTGACCGGCAAAAACCAGGCTCTTCTGATTGATTCCGGCATGATGACCCCCAACGCCAGGGAACTGGCGGAATCCGTAACCGATCTGCCCCTGCAACTGCTCAACACACACGCTGACCGGGACCATATCGCCGGCAATGCGGCTTTTGACTGGTGCTGGATGCACCCGTCCGAAGGCATCGTCTACCACAATATCCAGAAGAACCCGGGTGCCATGCGGTTTGTCTGGGAAGGTGATGTGCTTGACCTGGGTGAGCGTGAACTGGAAATCATTCACCTGCCTGGGCACACACCAGGTTCCATTGCTGTCCTGGACCGCAAATACCGGGCCCTGATCAGCGGGGACCCGATCCAGACCGGTAATATTTACATGTTCGGTCTGCACCGTGACCTGCCCTCCTATGTTGCTTCCCTGGAGCGCCTGGCTGCCAGAATGGATGAATTCGATGCCATCTACCCGTCCCATGCGGCCTTCCCGGTGACCCCGGACCTGATCCCGGCCCTCATCGCTGATGCCAGACAGGTGCTTAACGGTGAGATTGAACCGGAAATGCGTGAGGTACACGGCCAGCAGATCAAGGCCTGCGTCTGTGCCCACGCCACATTCCTGATCAACAGATAAAAAAACGAGGATTCATTCCTCGTTTTCTTGTGTTTCGTCTGTTTCTGCGGCCGGTTCTGCCGGGGCTTCCATGTCCATAGCCTGCAGCGGCTGCTGCGGGGCACTTGCATCAGTGATCTCCAGGATATACTGGCTGTGTCCCCGGGTCCGGATGATCCTGTATGTTCTTGTCCCGGCAGTCTCTTCCGGCAGATCGGTCTCCTGATAGCTGTACAGCTCAAAGATATCACGGGCCGCATCGGTGCCGATATCCATATACAGCCGGTAACTGCCCGGCGCCAGTCCGCGCAGATCCGCTTCAAAATCGAAGCAGGCCTGATGAATTGTATACTTTGTCTTGCGAAGGGCCGCCAGATCCACGGAACAGGCCTTATTTACGGCCGCTGCCCGGATAACGGAGCCGGCTTCATCTTCGAACAGAATCGCGTAATCCGGCTTGTTTTCCTCGTTAATGTATGTATTGGCAATAAACCCGAGGCCGTCGATTGACAGTTTCTCATCCCTGATCGCGATCGCTGTCTCACCATATACAGACGGCCGGCGGGTCGGCTTGCGGATCAGCGAACGGTCAACCCCGGTAACCCGGGAGATCAGTTCCATCCGGAAGTTCGCAGCCGGATTGGCAAACAGCCTGACAGTATAGTTGTCCCGGTGCATGCCTTCCAGATCGAGGGCAGCATCATTGGTGATGAGCATCTTTTCCCGGCCCGCCTCACCGTTTCTGACCCGGATCTTCAGATAGTATTCCCGGCCGTCGGTATCTGCCAGCGGGATCTGTGCCCGGTAGCCGATCCGGCTGTAATCATAACCGTCCCCGAAGTTCAGCGCCGGCTCAACCACCAGTGTTTCCGTCGCCAGCACGGTTTCCTCACGGGTATCCATATCCACCAGGATCAGCTGGTGTTCAATATCCGCTTCCGCATCCGCATTCACGCCGGTCAGGAATGCCATGCCCTCCACCGTGACGGTTTGGGTTTCTTCGTCATACGAAGTCTTTTCCACGCCCTGCATGAGCTTGCTGCTGTCAGCCGGAGGCTTGATGGAACAGCCCTTTCCGGCAGTCCAGTTTTCATATCCGGCAGTGCAGACGCACGCATCCGTATTGCTGTCATAGGCCGCCCCGGATCCACAGTCAAGCTTGCCGATCCGCAGGGTCAGCAGGCCGTCTTCATTCTGCAGCCGGTAAGTCCGTCCGCCATTTTCCGTTTCCTGGACGGTATCACCGGCCAGCTCCAGCCGGTAGGAATCATCATAGGCAGTGTACAGCGAATAATGTGTATCAAGCCGGAAGACATAGATGCCTTCAGGCAGTTCTGACAGATCAAGGTCATGCGTCCAGACAACCCGGTCATTGCCGGATACTGTTAATGCCGGACTGACTGACTGCACTTCGCTGAACACTTCATCAAGCACCTGCAGGACATGTTCAGCCTTGTTCTCATCGGTCACATAGATACCCGGCCGGTACGCCTCACCGGCCAGCCGCAGCGTACTCCCGTCCAGCTGTGCTTCTGTCAGGGTGCCGACAAACTCACCGGTCGGTGTGTCACCCTTGTTGGCAAGCAGTGTGATCGTGCTGTTGATCCGGGTAACTTCATTCTTCGGCAGCCAGCCGACATATGTTTCCCAGTCATAAGGCAAAAGGCCGGTATCCTGCAGACTGCGCACACTGCCCCCTTCCAGATAACTGGTTGACTGGATCTCGTACCAGTCACTGCTCTCGGAAAGGATCGTAACGGTGTGGTTCTTCTGATATGTTGCGCCATAGGCCGTATTGTAAAGGACGCTGCCGTTGATGGCCTTGCGCACGTCCACCCGCGCATCGTCTGCCACAATCCCGAGGGATGCCTGGTTATAGTCCGTCAGATTCCCATTATAGTCATTGGCACACTTGTCAATGTCATAGGCAATCGCCGCCAGCTTCATGCCCCAGTACGGATCACCGGCATATTTGACGTTGATGCCCGAGCCCTTGTTGCCGAGATGGGCCCCGAAAAACCGGTAATCGTTGATATCGACATAGCCGCGCAGATTGATGCCCATATGCTCACGGATCGCCTGGTCCGTGGATTTGAACCAGCTGGCCTGGTTCGGATCGGAGTCAAACGCACTCCAGCCGAACAGATTGTTGCGCTGCAGGGCATACTGACTGGTGCCATAGGCCGACTCCAGACAGGCCATGGCATAGACGCTCAGGGCATTCATGCCGAATTCTTCCTGGGCCTGCACAAAGACCGGTCCCTTGCCCCACAGCACACTGCTGCCGTCAATGTCCTTGCTCTCCAGGAATTTATCATAAACAGACGCCGGTATATGGCTCCGGGTCCGCAGCGGCATGAACTGATAGTAACCGTAATAGGTTCCGGCAGTCTGGCTGTAATAGCGGTCTGTGCAGAATGTATAGCCGTCATCACTGAAATAGACATCGCCAACGTTCATCCAGTCCGCGGCCGGGCCGATATGGAACTTCCACTCCGCCGGGTATTCACCGTCAGACGGCCAGCCGCTGAAGCAGTGATAAACCAGATCCTTGTATGCACCGCTGTTTTCCACCCGGTAATACGCCTGCCGGATATGGACCTTAAACGGATCTTCCCCGCCCATATAGGTGGAATTGCCGCCCAGGGTCATCGGAATATCTTCACTGACTGCCTTCATCGGCACCAGGTCCACATTCTTCAGACTGATATAACCGTCAAAACCGTTCAGTTTCACCCGGATCCAGCCATCCCCGCTGCCGTTATAGGAATAGGTTCCCTTATAGGCCATTTCCCGGTGTACGGTAACATAGGTGGATTTCTTGTTGGGAATGTTCTCCATGAACTGCGTGATGACCGCTGTATTGGCATTGCTGCGCTGCGGATATGAATAGACAACACCGTTGCTCATGGCAATGATTTTCGTCACGCTGTAGCTGCCGGAGTGGCGTACCACGGCCCCGTCACCATATTTGTACATCTCTGTCTTGGCCGCATTGAAATCGCTGTAGCAGCCCTTCTTCTCAAATGTCCCGCCGGCGCTCAGCACATCCACTTCATAGGCATTACAGGCCATGGGATAGATGTTGTAGTCTTCCTTTGCCTGTACCCGGACAGGTCCTGCCGGCAGCCTGAAAACGGAACAGGACAGCAGCACTGCCAGCAACAACCGCAATAATCGTTTCATATCCTGCTCCTTTCTAGTTCAGCCGGACATTGACATCAATCCAGGTGTCATTGCCCTGCAGCTTCAGTTTCAGCACGCCGTCATAGGATACCGGACGGTCATCCGGATCGAACGCATAGAAGAAGATCGTCCCTTCATCAGCCTCGCGGATTTCCCGGCCGAGGATGTTCTCCAGCTTCATGGAACGCACTGACGCTTCCAGGGCTGTCAGGGTTTCCCGGCCGTCAGCCGGCACATATTGGGCATCTTCGATGACTATCACATCACCCCACAGGGAGACTGCCCTGACCCGGAAGGCATAGACCTTGACCGTGCTTGGCAGCAGGTACTCGCTCAGCTCGCCGTTTTTGTTCTGGTACATCGTTTCCCCGGTGATGTCATAAGCCGCCGATACGCTGAGCTGGTAGGTTTCACCGTCAGTGATGATGTCATCGGCGCGGTAGTTCAGCATTTCCTTTGTCCCGGACGGATTCTTCAGATCCAGCACAAACTGCATCCCCTCGCCGAGATCCGAGTTCAGGGTAACTTCCTCCGCCTGCCGGTTCAGCACCGGCACGAAGATATTCGCTTCAAATTCGGGCTCGGCACTGATCAGGCTGAACCAGACATTCTGCCGGCCCAGATAACATGATTTTTCCTCCAGCTTTCGCACATAGGACTGTACGTCACTGAGCACAACCCCCTCATCCGTACGAAAATGCTCCAGGCCGATATTGACCGGACCATCTGCCTTGATATGCAGCGTCACCACGGCAAACTTGAAATCCACTTCCGGCAGATCATAGACAACGGTCCTGCTGACCGCAATGGACAGATCAGCGTCTTTGTTTGTTTCTGCCGGTTTCTCCTGGCTGCCCGCAGCCATGGCAGAAGGTTCCGGGGTTGATTCATCTGCTGGTTTCGGCAGGTTGGGCCGGCGGAAAAACACATCAAAAATGAGCAGGCAGCCAAGCATGATCACCACCAGCGCCAGCAGCCAGATCATTCTGTTCCGGATTTTCCTATTCATTCCAGCCATATCTCTGTCAAATAATAATTATATCATGAAAAAAGCGGAGGTTATTCTCCGCTTACTTGATCCCATCCGGGTTTCTGACCGTGAAGTTCCACGAATCCCGGCACATGTCATCAATATTGTACTGTGCCTTCCAGCCCAGCAGTGACGCCGCCTTTTCCGTGTCTGCGTAGCAGGTGGCGATATCCCCCGGCCGGCGTTCCATGATCTGATACGGCAGTTCATGGCCGCAGGCTTTCTCATACGCATGCAGAACCTGCAGGACACTGTAGCCGTTGCCGGTGCCGAGGTTGACCTTCTCCGCACCCTTATGCTCCAGGGCATAGGCAACCGCGGAAATATGTCCCTTCGCGAGGTCCACGACATGGATATAGTCACGCACCCCGGTCCCGTCGACCGTCGGATAATCGTTACCCCAGACGCGCAGGTATTCCAGCGTTCCGTTTGCTACCCGGGCAATATACGGCACCAGGTTGTTCGGGATGCCATTGGGCACTTCCCCGATCAGTCCGGACGGATGTGCGCCGATCGGATTGAAATACCGCAGCAGCATGACGCTCCACTCCGGGTCCGCAGTGCAGATATCTTCCAGAATCATCTCATTCATCAGTTTTGTGGAACCGTAGGGATTCGTGGTATGTACCTCGAAATCCTCCCTGATCGGCACACTCTTCGGCGCCCCGTACACAGTGGCACTCGACGAGAATACCAGGGTCTTGACACCATGGGCGGCCATTGTCTCATAGAGGTTGATCGAACCGGCAATATTGTTTTCGTAATACAGCAGCGGCTTGGCAACGGATTCCCCGACAGCCTTGTATCCGGCAAAGTGGATAACCGCGTCAATGTCGTTCTCCCGGAAGATGGTTTCCAGTCCTTCCCGGTCCAGCAGATCGGTCTTATAGAACTTCGGCCTGGTGCCGGCGATGGTTTCAATCCGGTCCAGCACCGCTTCACTGGAATTGTAAAGATTGTCCATGACCACGACTTCATAGCCGGCCTGGATCAGTTCAACACATGTATGGGAACCGATATACCCGGTTCCGCCAGTTACCAGAATTCTTGTCATCTTGTCTCCTTCTCATCCGAACAGACGGATAATATCATTCCAGGTCGCATAGACCATCACTGTGATCAGCAGGATCCAGCATGCGCCCATCAGACCCATTTTCACTTTTTCGTTCAGTTTCCGGCCGGCCACTGCCTCCCCGAGCAGCAGCACCACCTGGCCGCCGTCCAGCACCGGCAGCGGCAGCAGGTTGAAGATGCCGACATTCAGTGACAGTTCGGCAATCAGGAAGAAATAGCTGGCCAGGCCCATGGCCGCGAATTCCTCAGTGGCATTGTATATTCCGACCGGGCCGCTGAGCTGGTTCAGCCCGCTGCCCCGGAACAGGGCCAGGATTGTGCTGACCATCAGCCGTATGATCATGCCCATCTCCATAAGTCCGTAACGCCAGCAGTTCAGGAAATTCACGACATTGACACTTGCCGCCCGGCCGACAATACCGATCCGGTACGCTTCCTGTTCCTCGTCGTATTCCGCCTGGACAACCAGCGTCTCTGTTGCCCCGTCACGGGAAACCGTATAGGTCAATTCCTCTTCGGCATACTGGGACAGGAACATCTGCAGGTCCAGATAGGAATCCGGCCGGATGGAAGCACCGCCGGATGCTTTGACCTTGATGATCCGGTCACCAGATTCAAACCCGCCAAGTTCTGCCGGTGAACCCGCCACTACTTCCTCGACAACCGGCGGCGGTGACTGCACATATACACCGTTATGCAGAAAGATCAAGGAGAAGACCAGCCAGGCCAGCAGGAAATTCATGGTTACACCGGCCAGCATGATAATAATCCGCTTCCATACAGCCTGGTCCCCGATCCGCCTGCCGGCCGGCACTTCGACATCCGGATAGGCCTCATCACCATCCTGCTCGCCGGCCATGGCCACAAAGCCGCCGACCGGGATAGCCCGTATGCTGTAAACCGTTTCCTTCCCCTTTTTCTTGAAGATTGCCGGTCCCATGCCGAACGCATACTCGAAACAGTAGACACCGAATTTCTTCGCCGCCAGCAGATGTCCCGCTTCGTGGATGCAGATGATCACTGACAGCAGCAGAACAAACAGGATCATTGTCATTGCTTTGTCCCCCGGATCAGGTAATCCGCATAACCGCGGCCCCAGGCATCCGCATCAAGCAGATCCTGTACATCGTGCACTTCTTTCTTCCCGGCCCGGAAAACAGCCCGCACGAGGATATCCTCGATATCAAGGAATGAGATTTCCTTTTCCCGGAAAGCCAGATTGGCAACTTCATTGGCGCCGTTCAGCACCGCCGGCAGCGTCCCGCCTTTCTTTGCGGTTTCATAGGCCAGCCCCAGCAGCGGATATCTTCTGGTATCCGGCGCGCTGAAATGCAGACTGCCGACAGCCGCCAGGTCCAGCGGTTTTTCCTGTTCCAGCTCGAATCTGTCAGGCCAGCTCAGCGCATACTGGATCGGCAGGCGCATGTCGGGATTGCCTAATTGAGCCATGACCGAATGATCCCGGTATTCAACCATGGAATGCACAATGCTCTCCGGGTGCATCAATACATCGATCTGCTCATACGGCAGGCCGAACAGCCAGTGTGCCTCCATGACTTCGAAGCCCTTGTTCATCATGGTGGCGCTGTCAATGGTGATCTTGGCCCCCATGTTCCAGTTCGGATGGGCCAGGGCCTGCTCCACGGTCACATCCCGCAGCTCATCCCGGGACAGTCTGCGGAATGAGCCGCCGGAAGCGGTGATGATCAGCCGCTTGACCTGGCTTGTCTGATTGCCCTGCAGGCACTGGAAGATTGCCGAGTGCTCACTGTCGATCGGCAGCAGTTTCCGCCCGTGTTCACGCAGTGCCTGATCAATCAGCTCACCGCCGACGACCAGTGTTTCCTTGTTGGCCAGGGCTACATCATGGTCACTGCGGATGGCGTGCCAGGTCGGCAGGAACCCGGCAAAACCGACCAGCGCATTGACAAGGATGTCATAGTCCCGCCGTTCCGCCAGGCTGCACATGCCCTCCTCACCGGAAAGAATCGTCATATGCGGGTATTCCTGCCGCAGCAGGACCGCATCTTCCTCCCGCTCAACCGTCGCTTCGGAAACGGGAAATTCCGCCTGGATGCGGCGGAACATGTCAATATTTCTGCCCACCCCGAAAGCGGTCAGCATGAATTTATCCGGATGCATGCGGATCACATCAAGTGTCTGCGTGCCGATGGAGCCGCTGGCTCCAAGCAGTATCAGTCTTTTCATCAGAACCCCCAGAATATAAGCATGGCATTGAAGACCATCAGGCAGAACAGCAGGCTGTCAATGCGGTCAAGCACACCGCCGTGGCCCGGCAGGAGCGAACCGTAGTCTTTGATGCCATAACGTCTTTTGATCAGCGAGAACGCCAGGTCCCCGACTGCCCCGACCGCCGGCAGGACAGCACTTCCGGCCAGCAGCAGGCTTCCTGGCAGGGCCGGGCAGAAATATCTGCCGAATACATAGGAAACAGCCAGGCCGGCCAGATAACCGCCCACAAAGCCTTCCCAGGTCTTGTTCGGTGAAACCCGGGGAATCATTTTGTGCCTGCCCATGAACGAGCCGAAGAAATATGCCCCGGTATCACAGATGAAGCAGGCAAAGCCCACATACAGTATAACCATCCCGCCAAGTCCGGCGGCATAGACCCGGCTGATGGCCTGCATGGCCAGTACCAGGATCATACTGATGAAATATGTATAGACTGCCGTATCAATCACAAACGGTTCATGGAACAGGCAGATTACGATCAGAATACACAGAAAAAGAGCTGCCGCACAGGCAAACTGTGTGTCCGGCATATGGCCCATAAGTTCAATGGCAGCCCCGAGGAACAATGTCAGGATCCAGTGCGGTTTCTGATCCGGCAGGGATGCAATCTCGTACGCTGCCAGCATTACCGCCGCCAGCACCAGGATCTGCACAGCCACACCGCCGTAGAGAAACATCGGTATTACCGCTGCCGCCAGAACCAGCCCTACCAGTGATTTGACCAGCATCTTTTTATTCATTCTTGATGCCTCCGAAACGCCGGTCCCGGCCATAATACTCATCCACGCACCGCCGCAGGACCTCCGGGGTAAAATCAGGCCACGCTTCCGGGATGAATTCCAGTTCAGCATAGGCAATCTGCCACAGCAGATAATTGGATATCCGCTGTTCACCGCCGGTCCGGATCAGCAGATCCACCGGCGGGAAGTCCTTTGTCATCAGGTACTGTTCAAACCCGGCTTCATCAATACCCTGCTCTGCCCTGCCTGCTGCCACGTCAGCCGCATAGTCATTGACTGCCCGCAGAATTTCATCATGAGAGCCGTAGTTGATCGCAATGATCAGATTCAGTCCGTCGTTGGCCTGTGAGCGTTCCGCCGCATCAAGCAGGACTTTGCGGGTCGCGGCCGGCAATGCCGAAAGATCGCCGATCAGCCGGATCCGGTAACCGCGCTGCAGGAACTCCTCCATATATCTGCCGAACAGGTATGCCGGCAGTTTCATCAGGTAGCCGACTTCGTCAGCTGACCGTTTCCAGTTTTCCGTCGAGAAAGCATACAGCGTCAGATACTTGATGCCGAGTTCATCCGCCGCGATCGCCACAGTTCTGATATTATCCGCACCGGCCAGATGCCCGGCTGTCCGCGGCTTGCCCTGCGCTTTTGCCCACCGGCCGTTGCCGTCCATGATAATCGCCACATGTCTGCATTCGTTCATATGCTTCTTCCTCTCGATTAAATTAGATTATAGCATAGAAACAAGAGGGCCTGTCACGGGGCACAAAAAAAGGAAGCGGCAGCTTCCTTTTCCAACATTATTCAACCTTTGTAAAGATATCTTTCGGAGCTCCGCAGACCGGGCAGACCCAGTCTTCCGGAAGGTCTTCAAATGCTGTGCCGGCAGCGATACCGTTTTCCGGATCGCCGAGGGCCGGATCATAAACGTATCC
>JAEEHG010000100.1 GCA_016280695.1 Solobacterium sp.
CCAAGGACGGGGCCAACGGTACGGCGGACGTCTACGGCAATGCAGTGGAACTGCACGACATTGCGGACCGCAGCGTCGGCGATGAGTGCACCCTGGTGCTGCGGCCGGAAGCCGCGCTGGTCGCGGATGAAGGCCAGCTGCCGTGCGATGTGATCCTCAGTACATTCATGGGAAGCTACCAGAACTACCATGTCATGGTCGGTGATACACTGGTCAAGATTACGGACTTCAACCCGAAGAACAAGAAGATCTACGCGGTCGGGGACAAGGCTTTTGTCAAATTCGATCCCGACAGTGTACACGTCATCTGAACGGAAACAGATCCTGCGCAGGCAGGATCTTTTCTGTTCGGGACAGGCTCTGATATAATGTTCTGCGGAATCAGGAGAGATCATGACAGAATACAAATTACCGAATCAGAAAGAAAGCCGCCGGCGCCGGGCGGAACAGGAAGAAATACAGTATACGGAAGCCGCTGAACTGCGGAGTCTCGGCACCGGGCGTACGTATTACATGCATACCTACGGCTGCCAGGCCAATGTGCGGGACGGGGAAACCCTGGCCGGCATGCTCGGCAGCATGGGCTTCCGGGAAACCCCTGAACTGACCGAAGCCGACGTGCTGATTTTCAATACCTGCGCGGTCCGCAAGGCCGCCGAGGAACATGTCCTGGGGGAAATCGGTTCACTGAAGCCGCTGAAGAAGGCGCATCCCGAGAAAATCTTCGTGCTCTGCGGGTGCATGGCCCAGGAAGAAGCGGCTGTGAACGAACTGATTGAGCGCTATCCGCAGGTAGACCTGATTTTCGGCACGCATAACCTGCACCGGTTCCCGCAGCTGCTGCAGAAAGCCATGCAGGGCCAGCGGGTGGTGGAAGTCGAATCCGTGGAAGGGGCGGTCGTGGAAGGCATGCCGGCAGCCCGCTCCCGGAAGCACAAGGCCTTCGTCAACATCATGTACGGGTGCGACAAGTTCTGCACTTACTGCATCGTGCCCTATACCAGGGGCAAGGAACGCAGCCGCCGGCCGGGCTATATCCTGCGCGAGATCCGCGAACTGAAGGAAAACGGCTGCCGGGAAGTGACGCTGCTTGGTCAGAATGTCAATGCCTACGGCAAGGACCTGGGCATGGAGGACGGCTTTACCGCGCTGTTAAGGGACTGCGCAGCCACCGGCATTGACCGGATCCGCTTCTATTCGTCCCATCCGCGTGACTATACGGTCTCCACCATTGAGGCCATGCGGGACTGCCCGAATATCATGAAGGCCCTGCATCTGCCGGTGCAGAGCGGCTCAACCGAGGTGCTGCGGCGGATGAACCGGGGCTACACGGCTGATCACTATAAACAGCTGTTTGATGACATGAAAGCCCGGATCCCGGAAATCACCTTTACAACCGACCTGATTGTCGGCTTCCCGGGGGAAACCGACCAGCAGTTCCAGGAAACGCTGGACCTGGTGGATTACTGCCGCTTTGATCTGGCCTATTCGTTTGCCTTCTCGCCGCGGGAAGGCACACCGGCCGCATCCTATCCCGACAGCATCCCGGAAGAGATCAAGAAGGAACGCCTGAATATCCTCAACGAACGCCTGGCCCGATATGCCCGGGAAAACAATGAAGCCTATGTCGGCCGGACCCTGGAAGTGCTCTGTGACGGGCCGTCCCGGAAGAATCCCGATACGCTGGCCGGTTATTCACGGGAAAACAAGCTGGTCAACTTCACGGCGGAAAACTGTCGGGAAGGGGACCTCGTCAATGTCCGCATCACGGCCGCCAAGAGTTTTTCCCTGGATGGCGAAGCCGTTGAAAACAAATAAATTGAACATCGGTAAATTAAGGAGGAAGAAGACGATGAGTGAAATTATCCGCAAGAACGGCAACGGAAGGTATTCCGAAGCAGTGATTAAGGACGGCATCCTGTATGTGGCCGGACAGGTCGGCGACACCCCGGATGCCAGTGTTGAACAGCAGACAAAGGAACTGCTGGCCACCATTGACCGCATCCTGGCCGAGAACGGTTCTGACAAGGAACACATCCTGGCCGCGACCGTTGTCCTGGCTGACATCAAGAATGTTGCCGAGATGAACGCTGTCTGGGATGCCTGGGTTGTCAAAGGCGCCGAACCGACCCGCATGTGCTTTGAAGGCAAGCTGGTCAGCCCGGCCTGGCGCGTTGAAGTCTGCCTGACTGCCGCCGTCAAGTAAGTCTGGAATAAAGGTTCTGCGGAACCTTTTCCTTTTCCCGGCCGTCATTGTTTGGAGGCTTTATTTATCGTATAATAAATAAATACGAAACAAAGGAGGGTCATAATGAGCAAAGTACGTATTTTTGCCCTCGGCGGACTCGACGAGGATGGCAAGAACATGTATGCCGTGGAAGTTGATGACGATATTTTCCTCATCGACTGCGGTATGAAATATCCGGGCAGTGATCAGCTTGGAATTGAGATGATCATTCCTGATTTCCAGTATCTGACAGAACATCAGAACAAAATCAGAGGACTTTTTCTGACCCATGGCCATGATGATGTCATGGGGGCTGTGCCGCATCTGCTGCGGCAGGTCAATATACCGATCTACACTGCGCCGCTGACCGCAAGGCTGCTGGAAAGACGGCTGCGCAAAGAGGGCATCAAGGACTACACGATTCACCGGATCCACCGTTCCGGCAGCTTCAAGATCGGCACCACGAAGATCCGCACCTTCGGCACGACCCAGTCGATCGCCGACGGTTTCGGGGTCGCCATCGGCACGCCGGAGGGCTATGTGGTCTATACCAGTGAATTCATCGTTGACTATGATACGAAGAACGAGGCGTTTGACTTCAATATTGCGGATATCACCGAACTCAGCGGCAAGGGTATCCTGGCCCTGATGACCGA
>JAEEHG010000101.1 GCA_016280695.1 Solobacterium sp.
CGCGGGGAGATACCGGCCACACCTTCGGCCTCCGGGTGCCGGTGCTTGCCGATATAGATGACATCACCGTGGGTGCAGTGTTCCCGTACCAGGTCATGGGTTTTACGTACATCCGGACAGGTCGCGTCGACAACAATCAGGCCTTTTTCCTCAGCCCGTGCATAAACCGCGTCACTGACCCCGTGGGCGGTGAAGATCACCACACCGGAGCTGATATCTTCCAGAAGTTCCAGCCGGGTGCGGGCCGGGTCTTCCAGGCAGGAAATGCCCAGTTCGCGGCAGGCAGCCACCACGTGCGCATTATGAACAATCATGCCCAGCATGTGGACAGGTGTATCAGGATAAGCCGCAGCGGTTTCACGGGCAATCCGGATTGCCCGGACAACACCCTGACAGTAGCCACGCGGTGTTACTGCGGTCACTTCAAATTTCTGCATGCTTTCCAACCTCCGGAAAAATCTGTATAATCATTATGCTCATTAATATTAATATAGGTGATTTATGAAAAAGTTTGAAGATTTTAATCTGCAGCCGGAGACAATGTCCTTCCTGCAGCAGAACGGATTTACAGTACCGACCCCGATTCAGGAGCAGGTGATCCCGCCGGCCCTGCGGGGTAAGGACATCATCGGTATCAGCCGCACCGGCACCGGCAAGACACATGCCTATCTGGTCCCGGTTATGGAACGGCTCCATCCTTCCGAGGACCGGGTACAGGCAGTCATAACAGCCCCGACCCGGGAACTGGCCGCCCAGATTTATGACCGGGCCCAGGTCATGCAGAAGGTGAATCCGGAGATCCGTATCCGGCTTTATGTCGGCGGCCGCAGCCGCAGCAAGGATATCGAACAGCTGGAAAACAGCCAGCCGCATATCGTGATCGGTACCCCGGGCCGGATCCGCGACCTGTTCCTCAAGGAAGGGGGACTGCGTCTGGATACCGCGGACACACTGATTGTCGATGAAGCTGACATGACCCTGGAATACGGGTTCCTGGATGATATCGATGCGTTTGCCGGCCGTATGAAGGAAGACCTGCAGATGCTGGTTTTCAGCGCGACCATTCCAGACCAGCTGCAGCCGTTTCTGAAAAAGTACATGCATCATCCGCTGACTTTCCGCATTGAGGAAGAAGAGCGGTTTACACCGGAGATCCGCCATGTCCTGGTGCCGTGCTATCATCACAGCTATGCCGACACAATTCTGCGGATCATGCCGGGCTTTCAGCCGTATGTCTGCCTGATCTTTGCCAATACCCGCGCCGAGGCGGAAAGCATCGCGGCATCACTGCGCAGCCATGGCTGCAGCGTGACGGAGCTGCACGGCAATCTGGAAAGCCGCCGGAGAAAGCAGGCCATGAAGGAGTTTGCCGGCAGTGTGAAGACCTATGTCGTGGCGACCGATATCGCTGCCCGCGGGATTGACAACGATACGGTAACCCATGTCATTTCCTGCGGTTTCCCAAGCGACCTGAATTTCTATGTACACCGGGCGGGCAGAACCGGCCGGGCCGGGACCAAAGGCACATGCTTTGCCCTGTACCACGAAGAGGATGACGAAGCCATCCGCAGCCTCATGAACCGCGGTATCCGGTTCGAGCATCAGCGCTACCGGCAGAACGGCTGGCAGAACCTGCGGCCGTACGGGCAGAGGAAGCAGAAAAAAGATGATGCCATGGAAAAACAGATTGCCATGATGATGACCAAGAAGAACACGAAGGTCAAACCCGGATACAAGAAGAAGCGGGCCGCCGCCATCGAGAAACTCCAGCAGCAGAAGAAACGGGAATTCATCCGGGCCAAGATCCGTGAGGAAAAGAAAGCCCGTTACCGTCAGAATGCCCTCAGTCAGGCAGAAACAGGAAAGAAGAAATGATTATCGGTTCACACGTCAAGATGGGGGCGCCTGATTTTGTTGCCGGCAGTGTGAAGGAAGCCCTGGGTTACGGGGCCAATGCCCTGATGCTGTACACCGGGGCACCTCAGAATACCCGCCGCCGGCCGGTGGAAGAACTGCATATACCGGAAGCCCGGCAGCTGATGGCGGAAAACGGGATAGCCCCGGAACACCTGATTGTTCACGCGCCGTACCTGATCAATCCGGCCAACTCCGTCAAACCGGACGTTGCCGAACTGGCGGTGGAATTCCTGCAGTCGGAAATCGCGAGAACCGCGGCGATCGGGGCCCGTTATATTGTGCTGCATCCGGGATCCTATACGACTACGGATATGGAAACCGGTATTGCGACGGTCATTGCCCAGCTCAACCGCTTGCCGGAGATTCCGCCGGGAATTGTGATCTGTCTGGAAACCATGGCCGGCAAGGGCAGTGAAGTCGGCTGGCGCTTTGAACAGCTGCAGGAAATCCTGTCCGGGCTGCGGGAACCGGAGCACTTCGGTGTCTGCTTTGATACCTGCCATACCCACGATGCCGGATATGACCTGAATGATTTCGACGGGGTGCTGGCGGAATTTGACCGGATTATCGGTCTGGACCGGCTGAAGGTTGTTCATCTGAACGATTCGAAAAACGAGCGCGGGGCCCGCAAGGACCGCCATGCCAATATCGGGGAAGGGAAAATCGGCTTTGAAGTCCTGAATCGGATTGCCCACCATCCGCAGTTTGCGGCAACCCCGGTTATTCTGGAAACACCGTATGTGGATGACAAGCCCCCGTATGGCCGCGAAATCGCTATGCTCAAAGCCGGCGGGATGTAAAACAGCGCAAAAAAAAAAACTGTATGTCAGCACATACAGTTTTTTTGTCAGCTGTCCGCTTCGTTTACCATCCTGAGGATTTCCGCCTTCAGGGCATCCAGCAGTTCATCCTGGGGCACGGTGCGGACCCGCTCGCCATGCCGGAACAGGATGCCTGAATCATAGCCGCCGGCAATGCCGACATCGGCCCGGGAAGCTTCCTGTATGCCGTTGACCGGGCAGCCCATGACGGCCACACTGATATCGGCGTGGATATCCTGCAGGAAGGTTTCCACTTCCTTGACAATCGGGATCATATCGTACTGAATCCGCCCGCAGGTCGGGCAGGCAATCAGTTCCGGGACACCGTCAATCAGATCAAAGCACTTCAGCAGCTGCTTCGCGATAATCAGCTCATCTTCCGGCGGTCCTGATACCGAAACCCGGATAGTATCACCGATGCCTTCATGCAGCAGGGTGCCCAGGGCAGCAGAGGACTTGACGGCACTCTCCGTAAACCCGCCGGCTTCTGTCACGCCCAGGTGCAGCGGATAGGGGAATACTTCGGCCGCGGCTTCATATGCTTCAATCGTCAGCTGCACATTGCTGGACTTGAACGAAAGGCAGATGTCATGGAAGTCCATGCTTTCCAGGATATCGACATGTTTTTTTGCGCTTTCAATCATTGCAGCAGCACAGGGCCCGCCGTATTTGTCCAGCACTTCCTTTTCCAGGGAGCCGCTGTTGATGCCGATACGGATCGGTACACGGCGCTCACGGCAGCCGTTGACAACGGCTTCAGTATGCTCACGCACGCCGATATTGCCGGGGTTGATGCGGATTGCGTCAATGCCGCCTTCCAGGCTCATCAACGCCAGCCGGTAGTTGAAATGGATGTCCGCCACCAGCGGCACGTTTGTCCTGGCCTTGAGTTCCCTGATGGCCAGCGC
>JAEEHG010000102.1 GCA_016280695.1 Solobacterium sp.
ACTGCAGCCGACAATGCGTCAACTGCCTGCCGGGCCTGATCCGTAATTTCTTCCATACGGATGATCCGTTCAACCTGTTTCTCGCTCATGAATTAATACAGCCCCGCTTCCAGTTTTTCCAGGGCTTCCGGCAGTTCCGTCACCGACCGCAGGGCCGGGATCGGTGCCCCCTGGTACCCGTGCCGCGAGACCCAGACCACATGCATGCCGGCCCGGTATGCCCCGATGACATCCATGGAATAGATATCCCCGGCCATGACGCTTTCCTCCGGCTGTACATTCATCCGGCTCGCGGCCAGCAGGAACAGTTTCGGGTCCGGTTTGCGCATGCCGTAGTCCCCGCTGACAATCACATCATCAAAACAGTCGATGATGCCGGTCTTTTCCAGCTTGCGCCGCTGGGCAATGCCGCTGCCGTTGGAAATGATGCCGAGCCGGTAACCGGAAGCGATCAGCTGGTGCAATGTGTCTTCAACCCCCGGGTACAGTACGGCTTTCTGCCATTCCCGTTCCTGCCACCAGGCAGTCAGGCTGTCCATCGGCAGCCGGATGCCGTACTTCTGTTCCAGCATGGCCCGGATGTATTCCTTGGGCTGGGTGCCGTGCTGGTCCCAGAGCACACAGTCCTGTACGACCGCCTCTTCTTCCACAAGGTCCATCATGCCGGCACAGCTGTGCACCAGCTCCCGGTACTGCTGGTTCGCATAATACTCCCGGTTGCCCAGGGTATCATCAAAATCAAGAAATACCGCTTTGATTTTCATCTTTGTCCTTCTTTCGAATGCTGTTGTTTCACAATTCCCTGTTGTCTGTATGCCTGCATCTCCCGGTCGTTTTTTCCGTATCCGGACAGTTATGCCGCAGTCTAATCATACCACAGGATACGGCCATAATCTGCCCGCCACAGAACAAAACCGCAGTACCCTCCTGCCCGGTACTGCTTATCAGGTGAACTGTTGAAACCGCTGAAAAAATTGTCCGGCGGGCGCCAGCGATACCAAACCAATGGCAGTACACAAAAAAACGGCCCCTGAAGCGGCAGCCGTTCATGCATATACAGTCTGTAATACTTATTTGATTTTCTTGGGCTTACGGTCAATCTGCGCCTGGATTGCCATGGCCTTGTCCCGGCTGACGCTCAGCGTTTCACCGTTCATGATATGCACCTTGTAGGCCTTGCGGTCCGGATCGATGCTTTTGACACTGGTGAACCGGTAGGTCTTGCCGCTATGATAGAACGAGTCCCGGCTGACATAGAGGTTCTGGAAGGTCTTTTCACTGAGCAGGTAGCCAAGCCCCACTGCTCCCAATAATACGGCCGCGGCGATATAATACATTGCCTCCGTCGGGCCGCCGACACTGCTCGGCACCAGCCCGATATAAACCGCCAGCACAACACTCAGGCCGATAACCCACATATTCTGCAGCATCCAGTTCTGTGAGCATTCAATCACTTCAAAATGCTTGCCCGCTCTCTCTATGAAGCCTTTCAGGGCATCGTACTTTTTCTTCTGATCCCTGGCAATGATCACCGCCATGACGACAATGGCCGCAATGGCCGCGTATATTACTCTGAACTGATATCCCATATACTTACTCCGAATTTCCTGCAGTTATTATTCTACTGCATTCCCTGTTTTTTAAGAAGCCTCCCGCTCATGACTGCGGATCTGTATCCGTCTTTTTATCCATGACGACGACAATGCCGCTGATGACGATGAACAGGCAGCCCAGCAGGCTTTTGAAGCTCACGGCTTCATGATAGACAATAATGCCGGCAAGCAGGCTTACCACCGGCTCCAGCATGTTCAGCACCGAGGCCGTGGAAGCCCCCAGTGTGCGGATGCCGTAGGTCAGCAGGAACAGCGCCCCGATGGTGCAGAACAGGGCCAGAATGACCATGTACACCCATGCTTTCATGGTCGGCGGCAGGGTGAGGTCATGCGTCAGGGCGTTGCGGATGCCGAAGAAGATCCAGTTGACCAGCCCGACATAGAAGACAATCACAAACTGGTTCAGGGAAGCGAAACTGCATTTCTTGTTCGCGATTACGTAGGCGGCGTAGGTAATGCCGGACATGACGGCCAGCAGGACCCCCAGCGGCGCCAGGCTCGCGAAGTCCGCCATCAGGATCAGGCCCGCGACGGCGCAGACCATCGATATGCCCTTGAACAGGGTGGCTTTTTCCTTGAAGATCACGATCATGGCCAGGGTCACAAACAGCGGATTGGTAAAGTGGAACATCGTGGCCAGGCCCACCGGGATCAGCGAATATGCCAGGGTCAGCAGGGAGGCTGTCAGGCCGTAGCCGATCAGCGCCGCCAGCACCAGTTCGATCAGCTGCCGCTTTGTCACATGCATGTCAATGCGCAGCACTTTCAGGATCAGCAGGGAAAACAGCATCGTAAACATGAAGCGGTTGAAAACCAGCGCATTGGTGTTCATGCCTTCATTGAGGATCGCTTTGGAAAATATGGGCAGGACACCGTACAGGCAGCTCGCCCCGATGACTGCCAGTACACCCTTTCTTGTGTTCATTCTCTCCCCCCTGCTGTCAATGAATGAATTCTATCACTGCCGGGACGGATTTAACATAGGAATATGCACGATAAAACCCGGATCGCTCCGGGTTCAGGCATTATTCTGTCTTCCGGCTTACCTTCATCAGCAGGCCGTTTTCCTCTGTTTCATGAAATTCCAGCAGGGAACTGCCGGGAAAGGTACAGGCCACGGTCAGGTCATAACCGGCCAGGACAGTCCGGTCCATGCGGATCACCGGGTCCCCGCGTCTGAGCCGTGTCCCGGTTTCCGCCAGCTGGGTAAACCCTGCCCCGCCGGCCTTTACCGTATCAATGCCGATATGCACGAGTACCTTGATCCCGTGATCCGTCTCCACCCCGAACACATGCCGGGAAGGAAACACCACCCGCAGGACCCCGGCCACCGGCGAGACGATCACATCATCCTCCGGTATAACCGCGAAGCCGGCCCCGAGCATCTCCCGGGCAAACATCGGATCATTGACGGCGCTGAGCGGGATGACTTTTCCCGCTGCCGGTGCCATCACATCGTCATAGTCATTCATTGCCTGTCGTGTCCAGCCAGCCGGACATGTCGCAGCCCCAGTCCTGACCGTTGGAACGGATCAGTTTCGAGTACCAGTAGAAGGAATCCTTCGGAATCCGCCGCAGGTCCCGGACATCATCATCGGTGGTGTTGACGAAGACCAGCCCATAGCGCTTGGCCATGCCGTTGCCGGTGGAAAGCAGGTCCACGAAGCTCCACGGATTGTAGCCGATCACGTCGCAGCCGTCCGCAATTGCCAGGCCGACATTGTAGATCTGGTCCCGCAGGAAGTCGATCCTGCCCTGGTCATGAATCTTGCCGTCCGGGCCGATATCCTCATGCGCCGCAAAGCCGTTTTCGGTGATCATCATCGGCAGGCGGTAATGATCCCAGAGATACCGCAGGGAATAGCGCAGGGCCACCGGGTCGATCTCCCAGTCCCAGTCCGTCGTTTCCACGTACGGGTTCGGGGCCAGGGCATACTCGCCCGGGAAGATCGGATAAATGAAGTTGCCCTTCTCACCGGATTTGTTGAGCTCCTGGGCCCGGAAGGATTCTTCCGGCCGGGCATCCTTGCCGACGTTGGAGCGGTAGCAGTTCACGGCAAAGAAGTCGATTTTCGCCTGCTGTATGAGTTCCATGTCCCCCGGACGGATATCCGGGTCGATATCATGTTCCTTCCAGTAATTGCGCACAAACGGGCTGTAGTCCCGGAAGACATACAGGTCATTCCAGATCTTCTCGGTGAATTCCTCGGCATTCATGGCCGCGATCTGATCCATGGGCCGGCAGGATTCCGGATAAATCGGCACATAACCAGGCACCGGTCCGATTCTGCCGCCGTCCACCATCTCGTGGCAGGCGATGACCGCTTTGGCATGGCAGAGATTCATGATGTGATTCATCTTCCACTTGTCCCTGAACCAGTCACTGCAGTTCTTGTCGAGGCCCAGCCAGTTGCCGTAGCATATCTGCATGTTCTGTTCATTGATGCTCAGCCAGTACTTGACCCGGTCACCGAAC
>JAEEHG010000103.1 GCA_016280695.1 Solobacterium sp.
CGTGCTGGAGCGCAAGAAGGAGATCGGCATCCTGCGGGCCATCGGTGCCTCGAAGCGGAACATTTCCTCCGTCTTCAACGCGGAAACGTTTATTATCGGCCTGCTGGCCGGCCTGATCGGCATCGGCACAAGCCTGCTGCTGCTCATCCCTGGCAACATGATCATTCATCATTTCACGGACGCCAACATCGTCGCAAGGCTTCCGGTCAGAGGCGGCATCATGCTGGTTCTGCTGAGTACGGTGCTGACCATGATCGGCGGTCTGATCCCGTCCCGTAAGGCAGCCAAGAGCGATCCGGTTACCGCGCTGCGGACAGAATAACAGAAAAAAGAGACACAAAATTTGATTCTGTAAAGAAATTATGCAGGCATAAAGATTGCCTTATAAGAAAAGATAGTTATATGATAAAAATGCTGTTTTAACAGAAAAAGAAAGTGGTACGGAGGAGGCGTTCATGACAGAAAACAAGAATCTGAAACAATATGTCTATAACGCAATTCTTGAAGATATCTTTGAACTGCGGCTGAAACCAGGAGACATTCTGAACGAAAAGGCGCTGGTGGAGCGTTTCGGCTGCAGCAAGTCACCGGTACGGGAAGCGCTGCTGACCCTGTGCAATGAACGGGTTCTCCGCAGCATGCCGCGGTATGGCTATGAAGTCGTCCGGCTGAGTTCCCAGGATGTCCGGGAACTGATGGAACTGCGCATGATCCTGGAAACAGGTTTCCTGCAGCGGTACTACAACACAATTACCGAAGAACAGATTGCCAAACTGGAAGAGATCAACAAGAAGTGCATGGATGATCAGTACAATGCCTGGGAGCACTGGGAATACAATATGCAGTTTCACCAGCAGCTGATGGATTTCTGGAATAACGCCTATGCTTCGGGAGCCCTGCAGATCTGTCTGCTCAGCCAGAAGCGGGCTTATGTACAGTCCTATTGGGAAAAAGATAAAAACGCCCGGTATTCGATTGATACCCGGCACCACGAGGCGATCATCCAGGCGCTGCGGGACAAAGACCTGGAGGCCCTGATGGAAGCGTTCCGCAAGGACTATCACGACTTCGGCGGCCCGGATTCCTTCACCCTGAGCTAATTGATTTTACAAAGACAAGGATATGTTAAATATCCTTGTTTTTTTGTGTGAAAATTGTGTGATTGCTACTTGTACTGTGACGAAAGCGGTGTTATGATCACTCATGTAATCACTGATCATATCAGTAATAATATTTGTCAGGACGCTGCCAGTTTTTGCGTCCCAGGAGGAAAATCAGATGAGTCTGAAAAAAGAAGATTATGTGAATTACACCGCGATATTGAAGGAAGAACTGATTCCGGCAATGGGCTGCACAGAGCCGATCGCTGTCGCTTATGCGGCTGCCAAGGCCGGTCAGGTACTCGGTGAAGAACCGACCCACCTGAACGTCAGATGCTCCGGCAATATCATCAAGAACGTCAAGGGCGTTACTGTTCCGAACTCCGGCAACCAGCGCGGCATCGAAGTCGCTGCTACTCTGGGCATTGTCGGCGGAAATGCAGACAAGGAACTGGAAGTCATTGCCAATGTCACAGACGCAGACAGAAAGAAGGCTGGCGAAATGGTCGCTGCCGGCTTCTGCGAAGTTGATCTGGAAGAAGGCGTTCCGAATCTGTACATCAAGGCAACAGCCACCGGTGCACATCACACAGCCGTCGTACTGATTGAAGACAATCATACCAACATTACAAGAATCGAAAAAGACGGTGAGGTTACCTACACTGCCAAGGCAGTTGCAGATGACCCGAACGTCATCAAGGGTGACCGGACCAAGATGTCCCTGAAGGGCATTCTGGAATATGCCGACACCGTTGATCTGGACGATGTCCGTGAAACCCTGGAAAAGCAGATTGCCTGCAACACAGCAATCTCCCAGGAAGGTCTGGACAATCCGTGGGGTGCCTGCGTCGGCAAGACCCTGCTGGAAAACTGGGGCAACGATGTCAAGATCCGGGCCTGCGCAAGAGCCGCAGCCGGTTCTGATGCGAGAATGAGCGGCTGCCCGCTTCCGGTTGTCATCAACTCCGGCAGCGGCAACCAAGGCATTACCGTTACCATGCCGGTTCTGACCTATGCCGAGGAATGGGGCGTTTCCCATGACAAGACCCTGCGGGCCCTGCTGGTCAGCAACCTGGTATCGGTTTACATCAAGCACTACATCGGCGCTCTGTCCGCCTTCTGCGGTGCTGTCAGTGCCGGTACAGCTTCCGGCGCTGCCATCACATACATGGCCGGCGGTGACTATGACACCATCGCCCAGACCATCACAAACACCCTGGGCAACGTCGGCGGCATCATCTGCGACGGTGCCAAGTCCAGCTGCGGCGCCAAGATCGCTTCGGCTGTCAATGCAGCCCTGATGGCCCACCATATGGCCATGAGCCAGCGCGGCTTCAAGAACGGTGAAGGCTTCGTTGCCGAAGATGTCGAAAAAACCATCAAGAACATGGGCTACATCGGCAAGGTCGGCATGGCCGGTACCGATATCGAAATCCTGAATGTCATGATCGACAAAGTCGATGTAGACAAGAGTCTGTGAGACCAGAGCCTTTCTTCCGTAAGGAAAGACATCTGATCCGTAGATATACACATTTATAGAATCTGTTTTAGGAGGGAAATCCAAAGATTATGAAAAAGAACAGTTTCTTCAGCAGTCTGCCGTTTAAGCTGCTGGTTGCCCTGGCAGCCGGTATTGCGATCGGTCTGTGGCTGAACGCCATCGACGGTTCGCCGCTGTGCAACGCCCTGCTGAACATCATCGTCACCGTCAAATTCATTGTCGGTCAGTTCATCAGTTTCTGCGTACCGCTGATTGTTATCGGCTTCATCGCGCCTTCCATCACAAGACTGGGCAAGAACGCTTCCACCATGCTGGGTGTCGCTCTGGTTCTGGCTTATGTTTCTTCCATCGGTGCGGCATTCTTCGCCACCGGTGCCGGCTTTACGATTCTGCCTAACCTGCATATCAGCCCGGAAGTTGACGGCCTGAAGGATCTGCCGCCGGTTCTGTTCGAACTGACAATTCCGCAGATCATGCCGGTTATGTCCGCTCTGTTCTTCTCTGTCATGATTGGCCTGGCCGCTACATGGAACAACAGCAAGACCATCACAACAGTCCTGGAAGAATTCCAGAAGATCGTTCTGTCGATCGTTACAAAGTTTGTTATTCCGGTTCTGCCGGTGCTGATCGGTACAACCTTCATTGGCCTGGCTTATGAAGGCACCATCACAAAGCAGCTGCCGATCTTCCTGGTTATCATCCTGATCGTCATGATCGGCCACTACATCTGGCTGGCTCTGCTGTACGGCGTTGCCGGTGCATACTCCGGAAGAAACCCGATGAACATCCTGAAGAACTATGGTCCGGCTTACATGACAGCTGTCGGCACCATGTCCAGTGCTGCGACCCTGTCTGTCGCGCTTGAATGTGCAAGAAAGTCTGAACCGACTCTGCGTGACGATCTGGTCAACTTCGGTATTCCGCTGTTTGCCAACATCCACCTGTGCGGTTCAGTCATGACAGAAACATTCTTTGTCATGGCAGTCTCCATGATGCTGTACGGCGAATTCCCGTCCGTCGGCAAGATGATTCTGTTCTGCCTGCTGCTTGGTGTCTTCGCGATCGGTGCTCCGGGCGTTCCCGGCGGCACAGTCATGGCATCTCTGGGTCTGATTACAGGTGTCCTGGGCTTTGATGCCACAGGAACAGCCCTGATGCTGACAATCTTCGCTCTGCAGGATTCCTTCGGTACAGCCTGCAACGTTACCGGTGACGGGGCGCTGACACTGTTCCTGACCGGCTATGCAGAAAAGCACGGCATCAAGGAAACCAACATCGGCGACATCCTCGGCTGATATCCCGGACGACACAAGTTATTCTCCCGAATACAAAACAGAAACCCCACTGATTACGGAGCAGCGGGGTTTTCTGTATTCATGCATAAGAAAGGGACAGGCATTGCCTGTCCCTTTACATGTTGAAACAAAGATTACTTCCGGACAGCGCCGCTCTTGACAGCAGCTTCGGCAACCGCCTTGGCAACCGTCGGGGCACATCTTTCGTCAAACAGCGAAGTGATGATGTGCTCGCTGTTGAGTTCCTCATCCGAAACAAGGCTTGCGATGGCATATGCCGCGGCGATCTTCATATCATAGTTGATATCGCGCGCCTGGGCATCGAGAGCACCGCGGAAGATGCCCGGGAAAGCCAGAACATTGTTGATCTGGTTCGGCATGTCACTGCGGCCTGTGCCCATGACAGCAACACCGGCAGCCTTGGCTTCGTCATACATGATTTCCGGAACCGGGTTTGCCATGGCGAAGACGATCGGATCCTTGGCCATGCCCTTGATCATTTCCGGCTTCAGCACGCCCGGGACGGAGACACCGACGAAGACATCGGCACCTTCCAGCGCTTCCTTCAGGCCGCCGCGCTTGTCGGTCAGGTTCGTGATCTCGCACAGATCCTTCTTGTGATCCTTGATGCCCTGTTCGCGCTCCTTGTACAGGATGCCGAATTCATCGACGGCGATGATGTCCTTGACACCGAGGTTCAGAAGCATCTTGATAATGGCTGTGCCGGCTGCGCCCGGGCCGTTCAGGACGACCTTGATGTCTTCCATCTTCTTGCCGACAACCTTAAGCGCGTTGATCAGGGCCGCGGAAACGACAATGGCTGTACCATGCTGGTCATCGTGGAAGACCGGGATGTCCATTTCCTTTTCCAGCCGGGCTTCAATTTCGAAGCAGCGCGGAGAAGAAATATCTTCCAGGTTGACGCCGCCGAAGGTCGGGCCGAGCAGTTTGACGGTGCGGATGATTTCCTCGGTGTCCTGGGTATCCAGGCAGATCGGGAACGCATCGACATCAGCGAATTCCTTGAACAGAATGGACTTGCCTTCCATAACCGGCATAGCCGCTTCCGGACCGATGTTGCCGAGACCCAGGACCGCAGAACCGTCAGAGACAACCGCGACCAGGTTGCCCTTGGCGGTGTACTTGTAGACCAGGCTCTTGTCCTTGTGGATTTCCACACACGGAGCGCCGACACCCGGGGTGTAGGCAGTGCTCAGCTGATCCCTGTTTTTGACTTCGACCTTTGACTTAATGGCGACTTTGCCTTTGTTGGCGGCGTGCATTTCAAGTGCTGCTTTGTTGTAATCCATCTTTTTCCCTCCTGATTGTTTTGTGTGAATATTGATGAATTTTACTTTTTTTCCTAAGATTTAATTGATAGAGAGGACAGACTCATGCGCCTGACACAGCTGCAGTATTTTATCCGCGTGGCCGAACTCGGAAGCATCAACGCGGCTTCCCGGGACCTGCACGTAACCCAGCCGGCCATATCCACGGCCATCCGGAGTCTCGAGGAAGAGCTCGGGGTGCATCTTTTCAGCCGTTCCCACCAGCGGATGGAACTGACGGATGCCGGCGTGCTGTTTTATGGCCGGGTCCGTGATGCGCTGCGGATTCTTAACGATGCCCAGGACGAACTGCAGGGTTACGCTGCCGGGCAGGAGACGATCCGCTTCGGCATCCCGCCTATGATCGGGCTCATGTATGTCCCGGCCATTGTCAGGAAATTCTATCTTGAACATCCGGAGATCCGGGTGAAACTGACCGAAGCCAATACCAGGGAGCTGAGCCAGATGCTCAACAGCCGGGAACTGGACTTCGCGCTGATGATCGGCCAGAGTCCGTACAGCACCGGGTTTGAGCGGCGCATCCTGCTGGAAACCAGTTACAGCTTCTACGTCGGCCCGGACAACCCGCTGAGCAGTGCCGACATGGTTACCCTCGATGAGCTGGCGGAAGTCCCGCTGATTCTGTTTGATACCGGCCTGTATCTGAACCGCTATATTTCGCAGGCGTTTGAACAGCGGACGAAACGCCCGACCGTAGCCTTTGCGAGCAGCCAGATCAATTCGGTGAAGAAGTATGTACAGCAGTCTTCCGGCGGCACATTCCTGATCCGGGAATGTGTGCATCCGGAGGATGAACTGGCAGAAGTGGCTACCGAGATCACACCGGAAATATCGATTATTGCGGCATGGCTGAAGGGCACGTCTCTCAGTTCATCGGCAAGAACACTGCTGCACTTTCTGCAGAAACAGTATTCTGAAAGCACTTCCAATTAAACTATACTGTAAGCGCAGTCATTCGTGAACAGAGATTAAAACAATGTTTCTTATTAGATATAAATAATAATTAACGAAAAGAAAATGCTGTGAAACAGCATTTTCTTTTCACATAATCTGTTGCTTAGCCGACGTAACCGATGGAAGCAAGGAAGGCAACCATGGCGCAGGAAATCACGGAGAGGATTCCCATCAGCGGGGCAGCGTACTTGAACCACTGGTCATAACTGACATCGGCAAGACCCAGAGCACCGACCAGCGGTCCGGACATCGGGGTCAGAGTGTTGGTGATGGAGTCACCATACTGGTAAGCAAGAGAGACAACCTGACGGGACAGACCCAGAACGTCGCCGATCGGGATCAGAACCGGGAACATAACCGCCATCTTGGATGTACGGGACGGAATGAACAGGTTGAAGATCAGAGTGAAGATGAACAGACCGGCACCTGCCATAGCCAGACCGGAACCGCCGATGATGTTGGCAGCGCCGTTGGCCAGTGTGTGCATGATCTTGCCCTGGGTCAGAACGAAGCCGATGACTCTGGCACAGCCCATGACCAGGGAGATGCTGCCCATCGAGCAGGCACCCTTGAAGAATTCCTTGGAGCAGGCATTCATGCTCTTGCCGTAGATGGCAAAGGCAACGAAAGCGAGGACGATCTGGCAGGCAACCAGGTAGCTCTGATCCCAGCCGATGTGGTTGGCAGCCCAGGCATAGAATGCGTAGATACCGAACATGACAGCGACAACCAGGATACCCTTGAGCGGGAACGGAGCTTCCTTGATTTCTTCCATGTTC
>JAEEHG010000104.1 GCA_016280695.1 Solobacterium sp.
ATGTTCAGCGCGTTGGCCCCCTTGTCCGGGTTGACAGCCGCGTGGCTGGCTGTGCCGTGGAAGGTGATTTCCTTGTATACAAAGCCGGCCAGGGTGCTGCCGACCGAGAAGCGGTGCCCCTCATAGCGGCCCATCGCATGCAGGTGGATCAGCACATCCGAGTCATCAAAGACGCCGTCCGTCAGCATATTGATCTTTCCGGAGAAATACTTCGCCCTGCCGGCGCGGATATACTCCCGCCGGAAGGCAATATCCGTGAATTCCTCGGCCGGGGTAAAGTACAGCTTCACGGTGCCGGTCCGCTGTTTCAGTTCTTCCCGCAGCACTTTCAGGCTTTCCAGCATGATCGCGCCCTGGGTGCTGTGGCCGCAGCTGTGGGCCGCACCGGTTTCCGGATCCGCCTGGGGATGGCCCGGGGTCGGAATCGCGTCCATTTCGGCAATCAGCCCGATGGATGGCTTCCCGGAACCGATTGTTACAATGATGCCGGTTTCCCCGTACCGTTCAATCCGGTCGAAGTCATGATCCCGCAGCCAGGCAAGGATCAGATCCCTGGTCCGGTATTCCTTGTATCCCAGTTCGGGGATGGCAAACATCTTCCTCCCCAGCGCATATAATTCTTGCTGGTCCGCTTCAATCATCGGGTGCAGTATTCCTGTTTCCATAGCCGCTCTCCTGTCTCGTTTTTCTTCTGTATTATATCGGAACCCGGCCTGTTTTTTCAGTATAATAAATACATCACAAGGAGACATGCGATTATGGGTATTGTTGTTTTCGGGGCAGTTTTTGTGGATATCAAAGGGTATCCCCTGGCACAGTATATTCCGGCCGGCCGCAACGTCGGACGAGTCGTTCAGGTCTATGGCGGGGTAAGCCGCAATGTGGCGGAAGATATTGCCAATGTGGAACTGCGGCCGACCTTTGTCAGCGTGGTGGATCATACCGGCATCAGCACGGATGTCATCGACCAGCTGAAGCGGCACCAGGTCAACACGGACTACATTGTCCGCTCGGATGACGGCCTGGGCACCTGGCTGGCCATTTTCGACAACATGGGTGATGTCGTGGCTTCCATATCCAAACGCCCGGATCTCTCCCCCATAAGCAAAATTCTCGATGAGCACGGGGATGAAATCATCCGGAAAGCCGACAGTGTCGTGGTCGAAATCGATATGGAACCGGCAATCCTGAAGAAGATCTTCCGTCTCGCCGCCAAATACCGCAAACAGATCTACGCCGTCGTCTCCAACATGTCCATTGCCATGGAACGCCGTGACCTGCTGCAGCAGACCGGCTGTATCGTCTGCAATGACCAGGAAGCCGGCCTGTACTTCTCGGAAGACTTTTCCGGGAAGACACCGGAGGAACTCAGTGAAATTCTCTACCGCAAGATTATCCAGGCCCGCATCCCGCGCATGGTCATCACCATGGGGGACCAGGGCGCCGTCTATGCCGAGGCAGACGGGATCCGCGGGGTCTGTCCGCCGCAGCGGGTGGATGTGATCGACACAACCGGGGCCGGCGACGCTTTCTTCTCCGGGGTCACGATCGGCCTGACTTACGGCAAGTCCATCGCCGAAGCCTGTGCCATCGGCACACGCCTGGCCGCATCGGTCATCATGACGGATGAAAACTGCTGCCCGCGGTTCCAGCCGGCCGAATTCGATATCCATTTCTGAGCGTAAAATAAAAACACATGCGGACATGCACCGCATGTGTTTTTTTGTTTTTATGCCAGGGGGACCATGATTTCCGAGACTGCCACCAGCACGGCCTTGCCGCTCAGGGCGATGCGGCCGCCTGCCAGCAGTTCGCAGTACAGCCACCCGCCGCGCCGGGATGCCTGGTAGGCCCTGATCTGTTTTTTGCCAAGCACCTCAGACCAGTAATCCGCGATCTGGCAGTGGGCTGAGCCGCATACCGGGTCTTCCGGAATGCCGAGCTTCGGACAGAAACTGCGGGAAACACAGTCCGCCTCATGCCCGGCGGCCGTGGCATTCTGGATCCGTCCTTCGATCTTTACGAGCAGGTCCTGATCCGGATTCATGTTCCGGACCGTTTCCTCATCCGCAAACACACAGACCAGGTCCAGCCCCAGCACCGCCTTGACCGGCCGCGCCCCGAAGGCAGCTTCCATCGCGTCTGTCACCGGGATCTCCCGCAGCTCATAGGTCGGGAAATTCATCTCATACCGGTCGTCCCTGCGGGTTACCGTCAGCGGACCGCTCAGGGTATCGAAGCGGACAGACACACTGTCCGGCTCGTAGTAATTCAAAATGACAAAGGCCGAAGCCAGGGTTGCGTGCCCGCACAGTTCCACTTCGGTTGCCGGGGTGAACCAGCGCAGATGCCAGCCGGCATCTTCCTTGACGACAAACGCCGTTTCTGAAAGGTTGTTTTCCATTGCCAGCTTCTTCATGGCCGCTTCGGCCGGCCACGCTTCCATGACACAGACGGCGGCAGGATTGCCGCTGAACGGAATACCTGTAAATGCATCAACTATATACTGTTTCATGATTCCTCCCTGATCAGTTCGATCGTTTCAAGATCCTCCGGCACGTACAGCGTACCGTTATAATACTGCTTTCCTTCCTCTGTATACAATTCTTTCCGGCGGCCCTTTGTGCGGTCCTCCGTATGGTACAGGATCAGGTTCTCCGCCTGCAGGCTTTCCGCATTGACGCAGGCATCCCGGACAGTGGAATGGCTGATGCGGTGCGGATCAAATATCGTTTCATCCGCTTCCCGGCAGAATGCTTCATGCATGAGCCATGTGCAGCCCTGCGCATAACGGCGGCATTCCTCATTGTACGGCTCGTCCCCCAGGCATACCAGGGTTTTCCCTTCCCCGTACCGCAGGACATAACCGAACTGCCGGGCCTTGGCGGCATGAACATCAAAGAACGTTACCTCACGGCCTAAGATCCGCACCGTTTCCCCGTCCTGCACCTCAATCAGGTGAATGTTTTCATATGATTTGTCCGGCATGAGCAGGCGCATCATTTCCCGCAGGATACGGATGACTTCGGCATGGCTGTAAATCCTGAGTTCGCTGCCGCGCACCATGCGGAACAGCCACAGGACCCCCAGCAGGTGGTCCGTGTGCCGGTGCGTGACAATGAGGTCATGAATATCCTGCGGCCTGACACTGACCGCCTTCAGCTGCTTCAGAATCCCGTTTCCCCGCCGGCATCCGTCAGGAGATACCCGTTTTCATCGTGCAGCAGGAAACATGTGTTGTAATATTCCGTCACCCCGGCATGACCGGTTCCGAGCATTGTCAGTTCCATCTTGTGTCCTCCAGGCAAATCATACCTTTTTTCTGCCGGACAGTGTGCATCTTTCTGCCGGATCGATTACCATTAATGTATAAAAGGAGATGTACTTACATGACAAATCTGTGGGGCGGACGATTCTCCGGGGATATGGATGAAATCGTCAAGTATTACAACGCATCGATTTTCTTTGATCAGAAGATGTACAGCGAGGACATTGACGGCAGTATTGCCCATGTGACCATGCTGGCGGAACAGGGCATTGTCACAAAGGACGAAGCCGACCGGATCATCGCGGGGCTGGAAGCGATCCGGGCCGGTATAGAGAGCGGCGAGATCACGTTCAATGTCGAGGATGAAGACATTCACATGGGCATTGAAAGCCGGCTCATTGCCATGATCGGCGACACCGGCAAGAAGCTGCACACTGCCCGCAGCCGCAACGACCAGTGCCAGGTGGACGGCCGGCTGTACCTGAAAAAGGAAATCAGGAATATCCTGGAACTCCTGTATGGTCTGGAGAATATCGTGCTGGCCAAGGCGGAACAGTACGCGGACAGCTATACAATCGGCTTTACGCATATGCAGCACGCCCAGCCGGTGACGCTCGGGTTTATCTTCATGGCCTACTTCCAGATGTTCCGGCGGGATATTGAACGCCTGCAGGATACCCTGGAACGTATGGACTACAGCCCGCTGGGCGCCTGTGCCCTGGCCGGGACAACCATGCCGATCAACCGTCACCGGACAGCGGAACTGCTGGGCTTCCGGGCACCGGCAGAAAATGCCATGGATGCCGTCAGTGACCGGGACTACAGCCTGGAATTCCTCAGTGATGCCAGCATCTCGATGATGCACCTGTCGCGCTGGGCGGAAGAATTCGCCTGGTGGAACACCTCGGAGTTCGCATATATCGCTATCGATGACAGCTACTGCACCGGATCCAGCATCATGCCGCAGAAGAAGAATCCCGACATGGCAGAGCTGGTGCGCGGCAAGTGCGGCCGGGTATACGGTGATTTAATGCAGCTGCTGACCGTCATGAAGGGCACGCCGCTGGCTTACAACAAGGATTTCCAGGAAGACAAGGAAAGCCTGTTTGACGCGATTGAAACATGGAAAGCCAGCCTGCAGATCTTTGCCGGCATGCTGGAAAAGACGGAATTCCGGCTTGATATGATTGCAAAGCAGCTGAACAAGGGCTTCCTGAATGCCACGGATATTGCCGAACACTTCGCGAAGCAGGGCATCCCGTTCCGTGAGGCCCACAGCATTGTCGGCCATATGGTCCGCCTGTGCGAAGAGAATCACTGTGATTTCGCCGACCTCACTGATGAACAGCTGCAGTCCGTTGATCCGCGCATCACAAAGGAACTGCTCGGGGACATCAGTATTCCGGCGTGCGTCAATGCCAGAAACTCGTTCGGCGGCACTGCCCCGGATGAAGTCCGCCGGCAGATCAGTGTCGGCCGTACCTGGCTGGACAGCGTCCGATGAAGAATCGGGCCACCCTGATTTATTCCCTGCTGCAGGCCTGTTTCTGGAGTGCCTGGGCCGCCATGTTCGGCTATGCCAGCGCCTATCTGCTGGCTGCCGGGCTTTCGAGTTTCCGCATCGGCATTGTCATGGGGATCTGTTCGCTGGCTTCAGCACTTGTGCAGCCCCTGCTGGCCGGGCTGATGGACCGCACACAGCACCGGTACCTGAAGCCCTGCATCATCCTGCTGTGCCTGGCCAGTGCCGGCTTGTGCATTGCCCTGCTGGTCATTCCGCAGCCTCCGGCCGGCATGCTGTTCGGGCTTTCGGCCGGGCTTCTGCAGCTGGCCGCGCCGCTGGTGAACTCCCTGGCAGCGGAGAACACAGATACGGACTTCGGCGTTGCCCGGGGTGTCGGCTCGCTGGGCTACGCGGTGATCTTCCCGGTCATCGGCTGGCTGAGCGCCTGGTGGAAACCGGATGCGGCAGTGCTGTCGGCGGTGCTGACCTTTATCGGCACAGCGGTCTTTGTGCACCTGTTCCCGGCCGCCGGGTTTATCCCGGCTGAACCGGAAAAACAGACAGCGGAACCTACGCCGTTTCTGACCCGCTACCGGTCGTTCATGCTGGTGCTGGGCGGGGTGCTGTTCCTGTATATCAGCCATGTGTTCCTGGGCAACTACGGCTACCAGATCGTCCTGAGCAAGGGCGGTGACAGCGCGGCCTACGGGACAGGCGGGTCCATAGCGGCCCTGTTTGAACTGCCGGTCATGTTCTTTTTTGCCCGGTTCCTGCAGAAGCGGCCGGCTTCATTCTGGGTCCGGATCTGCGGTTTTTCCTTCTTCCTCAAGGCCCTGATCATTACCCTGGCTTCGTCCATGACCGGCTATTATGCCGCCATGGTGATGCAGCTGACCGGCTGGGGCATGATCCAGGTAGCGTCGGTCTACTATGTCAATGAAGTCGTTGCAGCAGAAGATGCTGTCCGCGGCCAGTCCCTGTTCACATCGGTCCTGGCCCTGGCAACGGTCATCGGTTCATTTGCCGGCGGCTGGCTCATCGACGCTCTGTCGGTGCAGGCCCTTACCATAGCTTCGGCCCTGCTGGCTGCCTTTGGTGCACTGATTGTCTTTCTATGCATGAAGCCCGGACGCCGGGCCTGACCTGCATGGATTCTGCCGCAGTTTCAGCTGCCTGATAGCGTTATTATCCTGCAGTGATCCGGAGCGGGAAAAAACGGAACTGAAGAAATTCGCGGATCAGTCAATTCCCTCCTGAAAAGATACAGAATATTCAGAATTCAATAAGAATGCAGATGAAACAAAAATCCAAAAAGAGAATCTTCCCGGTTCTGGCCGCAGTCATTCTGATCATGGCGGTATTTTCCGCTGTTGTGACAGAAATCAATGCCCGGAAAATTTCCCATCACTACGCTTCCGCTGAAGAAGGCCGTGAACTGCTGCTTGCCAACCGTGCGTATTACGAAAATTTCTCTCAGAATGATATCGATTTCAGGATGGCGAAAAGCGGAGCCGCGCTCGATGAACTGCTTGTATCAGCCGGGCAGGAGGTCAGGGGTTTTTCTTTCCTGGAAAAACTGTTCATTGACAGCCGTCTTGCCAAAATGGCCCGGACACTTGAGAAGAACGGTTATGAGCTTCCGCCGCTTGATGAGATCGTGTTCATAAAGACTGACATGGAAACGGAGGCAGGCGCTTCCGGCTATACACACGGCACACAGATTTATCTGAACTCCAAAGTCATCATGGTATACAGCCTGCTGCATTTCGTTCCGGGCGTTGGCAATTATGCGGATGAACTGTTATGGCACGAACTGTTTCATTGCCTGACCAGGTGCAATCCCGATTTCCGTGCCCGGATGTACAGTCTTATTCCTTTCACTGCCACTGATTCCGATTTTGAACTGCCGCCCGGTGTGCGGGAGTATTACATAAGCAATCCGGATGTGGAACACCATGATTCTTTTGCAACCTTCAGCATTGAAGGCAGGGATATTGACTGCTTCACCGCTTTTGTCACGACGATGAAATATGAAGAAGCGCAGTCGGGTTTTTTCTCCTGCGGCACGACGGCACTGATCCCGACAGACGGGACCGACATATATTACACGCCGGAACAGGCAGCGAACTTTGATGAAGTCTTCGGCACCAACACCGGGTA
>JAEEHG010000105.1 GCA_016280695.1 Solobacterium sp.
CGAGGTACTGGGCATCGGCTGTATGGCCATGGGTGTGATCCTGATTATCTTCTATTTCCTGATGGATGTGCGCGCCGCGCTGTTCCGCAATGACTTTGTGGAAGGGATTATTCTGATCCTGCTTGGCGGGGTGGTAATCTACCAGATGAAGTCGGTGAAACCGCTGGTGCCGTTTATCCTGGCGATTGTCATTGCCGGCAGCGGCGTGAAGAAGCTGCAGGACGGTATTGATGTGGGCCGGATCGGCTATCCGCATACATGGACTTATCTGATCATGGCGGTGATTTCCATTGTGCTGGGTGCCCTGGTCATGCTGCAGTACGATGTAAAAATACTGTCACAGAATGAGGTGACCGGCATCGGCCTTGCGTTCTGCGGCATTACCGACCTGTTCTCGGCTGTCTATCTGTCCGGCAAGATCCGCCGTTTCCTGAAGGAACTGGATGCCCCGGAGCCGGAAGAACCGGAAGTGATTGCCCCGGAATCGGCGAAGAAACCGGCACCTGAAAAGAAGGAACCGGTTGTTGAATTCCATCCGGAACCGGAGCCTGTATACGAAGAAATTGCCGAACCCGGCAAGAGTTATATCAACACCATCACGCTGGATGATGATTATGAGCGCCCGGCAGTGGAAACAGCGAAAGCACCGGCGGAAGAACCGTCAGAAACAGCAGCAGGGGAACAGCCGGAACCCGCAGCTGAGGAACCGAAAGCGTAAAAAAAGATCACATGATCTTTTTTTCATGTCCGGTTTCATAAAGATAATGGTACAGGGCCCCGATCAGGTTGGCATCATTGCCGAAGGTACAGGCAGTGATTTCCGGCCGGTGCTGCGGATAGTAATCGGCCAGTCCGGCATACAGTTCATCGGTGACTTCATTGAGCATGTCCAGCAGGGCAGGCTGGCGGCTGATGCCGCCGCCGATCGCGAACCGGTCCAGATCCAGGACAGACTGCAGGGCCAGCATGCCATTGGCCAGGGTCCGGCACCAGGCACGCAGGACCTGCGCGGCCAGCGGGTCCTGGTGCTCCACAGCCGCGAAAAACTGATAGCCGTCAGCGGATCCCGGAGTCAGCCCGGCGGTCTTTTCATACAGCCTGACCAGGCCGCCGGCCCCGCACTTCAGGCCCCAGATCTGCTCTTCGTAATACGGTTCTTCCATCAGGGTGGGGATATAGGAGAACTCCCCGGCCGCGAAGGTGGAGCCACGGTACAGTTTCCCATCCAGGATGACAGCGCCGCCGATGGCGGTACCCAGGGTCATGACGGCCCCGTTCCGCACACCTTTCAGCGAACCCTGCCAGAGCTCGGCAAGGGCCGCGCATTTGCCGTCGTTTTCCACACTGGCCGGCAGGCTGATCTCCGGGGGCAGCACATCTGCCAGGGGCATTTCATGGATGAATTTGGCTGAGCCGCCGGTATAGAAGTAATTGTTTGCCGAATCGATCCTGCCCGGGGCGCTCATGACCAGTGCTTCAGCCTGCGGGAACTGCCTGCAGATGCTGCGCAGAGCCTCCTGAAAATCATTTATGGAAGCGAGCGGGGACTGCATGGTGCCCTGATCGGCAATCCTGCCGGTTTCGTCCATCAGCGCGTATTTCAGATTGGTGCCGCCAACATCAATGCCAAGATAGTATGCCATAACTGTCTGTCTCCTGTATGGTTTCATCATAGCATGAACATTCCGTGATTCTTTCTGATCTGGTGTAAAATGACGGTGAGTGAGGACTGATTATGAAACAGATGGAATACGCGTCACCGGTCGGCCGGATCACCCTGGTCAGTGACGGCGGTGCCCTGATCGGCGCCTGGATCGAAGGGCAGAAATACTTTGCGGCAACCCTGCAGGAGAAACCGGAGACAGATCCGCACGATCCTGTCCTGGTCCGCACAGCTGCCTGGCTGGACGCTTATTTTGCCGGGAAGAGACCGTTAGTCAGTGATCTGCCGCTGCAGCCCCGGGGCAGTGCCTTCCGGCAGGAAGTGTGGCAGCTGCTATGTGAGATTCCTTACGGGGAAACGGTGACCTATGGTGAACTGGCGGACAAAATCGCGGCAGCCCGCGAAATGAAGAGATTCTCTGCCCAGGCCGTCGGCGGGGCAGTCGGGCATAATCCGATCTCGATCATCATTCCCTGTCACCGGGTGGTCGGCGCTGACGGCAGTCTGACCGGGTATGCCGGCGGAATATCCAGGAAAGTATCACTTCTGAAACATGAAGGGGCCCTGACCGACAGAATGTATGTGCCGGAAAAAGGGACGGCACTGTAAAGGGGGGAAAACAGTCATGAACAGTATTTTTCACCGGGTCAGCATCCGCCGGTATCAGGACCGGCCGGTTGAGAAGGAGAAAATCGAACTGTTGATGCGGGCCGGGATGGCGGCGCCGTCGGCCATGAACCAGCAGCCGTGGGAATTCTATGTAATTACGAACCGGGAAACAATTGCGGACCTGGCGGCCTGCAGCCGGTACAGCGGATTCTCCGCTTTGGCCCCGCTGATGATCGTGCCGTGCTATAAAATGGAAGTGCCGGCCCCGTCCTTCCAGCTGATCGACCTGTCTGCCGCAACGGAAAACATCCTGCTGGAGGCAGATGAACTGGGGCTTGGCGCTGTATGGATGGCGGTGGCGCCGGATGACGGACGTATCGCCAATGTGCGCCGGGTGCTGCAGATCCCGGAGCGCCTGGTGCCGTTCTGCATGATCGCCGCGGGTTATCCGGCTGAAGAGAAGAAACAGCAGGACCGCTACGAACCTGACCGGGTTCACTGGGTTGAATAATCGAAATGCCATCCGCATACGGGTGGCATTATTGTTTACAGTATGTTAAACTCTTACAGGTTATGAAAAAGATCAGTTTCAGCCAGTTTGTCAGTGACCGTGCCTTCATGAAGAAGACGCTTTTCATTGCGCTGCCGCTGATGATCCAGCAGCTGATCTCGGTCTGCGTGAACCTGGTGGATAATCTGATGGTCGGCTGGCTCGGTGACGCGGCAATTGCCTCCGTGGCAGCGGTCAACCGTTTCTACATGATTGCCATGTTCGCCACCAACGGCCTGGCTTCAGCTGGCGGTGTTTTCATCGCGCAGTTCTACGGTGCGAAGGAAGCACAGAAGATGAAGGAATCGTTTCGGACCATTCTGACCGGGGCGTGCATCATCATGGTTGTCTTCAGTATCCTCGGGCTGTCGGCTTCCGGGCAGATACTTCGTTTTTTCACCGATGATCCCATGGTTATTGAGGACGGCATCCGGTATATCCGGATTGCGGCCTGGTCATTTGTGCCGGCGGCAGTCACCATGTCTTCCTACAATGCCATGCGGGCGATCGGGGAGACAAAGATCCCGCTGCGCTGCAGTGTCACCTCGGTGCTGATCAATGCCTGTCTGAACTATATTTTAATGTTCGGCAAACTGGGCATGCCGCGGCTGGAACTGCGCGGTGCCGCGCTGGCAACCCTGATTGCCCGCATTATTGAGATGGTGCTGGTGCTGGCAGCGCTGAAGAAGCGGGAATTCGCGTTCAAGACGAAGGTATCGCATGTCTTCCATATTTCCGGGGACATCCTGAAGCATGTCATCGTCCGGGCCGCGCCGCTGATGATGAATGAAATCCTGTGGACAGCCGGCAACGCCATGCTGTTCAAGTTCTACTCCACCCGCGGGGCCGTGGTCATGTCCGGTTATTCCATTGCCACAACCGTCGGTGACCTGTTCTTTACGCTGTTCGGCGGGATGGCGGCCGCAACCACCGTGCTGGTGGCCCAGCCGCTCGGGGCCAATCGTCTGGATGAAGCCCGCCGGAACGGTTACCGGCTGGTCGGCTTCAGTGTGTTCCTGGCGCTGTTCATCGGTATCCTGATGAATCTTTCCCGCGGCCTGGTGCCGCTGCTGTACAGCCAGATCAGCGCAGATTCCCGGTATATCGCGACAACCTATCTGCTGATCCAGAGTTTCATGTTCTGGAACTATATGGCCACAACGGAATTCTTCTTTATCCTGCGGGCCGGCGGGGACACCAAGAACACCCTGATCATGGACAGTTTCTTCATGTGGCTGGTCAATATCCCGGTCGTGGCGGCGGTTACGTACTTTACCGACTGGAATTTCATCTGGATGTATCTGGCCGGTCAGGCAACGGACCTTCTGAAACTGATGTTTTCCTTCCATCTGTTCCGCAAGGAGCAGTGGCTGGTTAATCTGACCGTCATGCAAAACAAGAGTGCACCGCAGAAACTTTCATAGTAAAATAAGAAAGCATAATGCGGCATAGCCAAGCGGTAAGGCAAGGGACTTTGACTCCCTCATGCGCAAGTTCGAATCTTGCTGCCGCAGCCACCGTCATGAACAACCATCTGTGTATATACAGGTGGTTTTTTTATCGGCAGAGAGATTTTCAGCGTTCTGTCACGCAGTCCCGGCAGTGCCGGAGGTACAATAAAGCCGGAAGGTACCATGGCTTTGCGCACAGCCGGAAAGGAGATCATGCGATGCAGACGAAACCATTTTTCATGAATAATCCGGACTGGTATTATTTCGATGAGGAAGACTGGAAATACAGGCTCACGGACAAAGCCCCGAAGGAGGCCCGGGACAGTTACGAAGATTTTTATGCCAATACCGAAATGATCGATATTCAGGAAATCACGGAGCTTCTGGAAAGATCACGCAGGCTTCTCTGAAAGAAAAAAGATATCCCTGCCGGGATATCTTTTATTATGTTCAGTCAATGATCTCCATGCCGATGGCCCGCTGGACTCTGTCCAGGGTGACCGAAGCAATGGCCCTGGCCCGGTCAGCCCCGTCTTTCAGGGTTGTTTCGATCAGGTCGGAATCAATAATTTCATAGTAGCGCTTCTGGATTTCTTCCAGCTTGCCGCAGACAACATCCGCGACAGCCCGCTTGAAGTCGCCGTAGCCTTTGCCTTCGAATTCCTTTTCAATGTCTTCAAACGGCCGGTCGTCCTGCAGGGAAGACATGATCTGGATCAGGTTGGCAATACCCGGCTGGTTCTCCGGATCATATTTGACAATGCCCAGACTGTCTGTCTTGGCGCTCATGATCTTCTTGCGGGCATCCTTGAGATCATCCAGCAGGTAAATGCAGCCACGGTTGAGACCATCGGATTTGGACATCTTGTGAGTCGGGTCGGTCAGGGACATGATGCGGGCCCCGACTTCCGGAATCATCGGCTCCGGGACATGGAAGATTTCACCATACCGGTTGTTCATGCGGATGGCAACGTCCCGGCAGAGCTCGACATGCTGCTTCTGGTCTTCACCGACCGGTACATAATCCGGTTCATACAGCAGGATATCCGCGGCCATCAGGGTCGGGTAGGTATACAGGCCGCCGGACAGATTTGCCTCACCCTTGGCCTGCTTATCCTTGAACTGGGTCATGCGGTTCAGTTCACCCAGATAGGTGTGACAGCACATGATATAGCCCAGCTGCGCGTGTTCCATGACATCCGTCTGCAGGAAAATAATGGACTTCTTCGGGTCCAGGCCGCAGGCCAGGTAGAGGGCCACACAGTCACGCAGATTTTTCTGCAGTTCAGCCGGTTCCTGCGGTACGGTGATGCAGTGCAGGTTGGCGATGAAAGCGACCATTTCATACTCTTCCTGGGACTGTACGAACTGGCGCAGGGCGCCGATGTAGCTGCCAAGATGCAGCTGTCCGGTCGGCTTGATGCCGCTCAGCATACGATGCTTCATGTTGTAATCCTCCCTTGAAATTAAAAGCGTCTCTTCTTTCGAAGGGACGCATGAGACTCGTGCGCGGTACCACCCGACTTATCCGCATGATATGCAGATCACTTTTTCCGGGATAACGGACCGTCCGCTTCCATGGGAAGATGCTCACAGGCTCCAGCGGAATTGTACAGCAGCCGGCAGATTTCACCAGGTTCTGCCTCTCTACGGACTCTGGTACAGACCATGCACCTGATCAATGCATAAACTAATTAAAGCACAGAAATCCGGCTGGTTCAATCAATGAATTTGTCCAGTTCGCGCTCGCATTCCGGATACTTGCTGACCTTGGGATCCTTGACCAGCCGGCCCCTGGCCATGACCATGCGGACATTCCGCAGCGTTTTCAGATCCTCCAGCGGATTGCCGTCCGTGACGATCAGGTCAGCATCCTTGCCTGCTGCGATGGACCCGGTCACATCATCGATTCCGGCCAGTTCGGCATTCCGCAGGGTAGCGGTGTACAGGGCAAACTGATTGGAAACACCGATGAACTTGTGGAAGTACTGCAGCTCCCGCCAGAAATCATAATGGGTAATGTACGGGCAGCCGACATCATTGCCGAGGGCCACCGGGATATCGTTGTCCAGCGCGGCCCGGCAGTTGTCGATGATGCCGTTGAATACAAGTTCGCCGTTGTACTGTTCGACTTCCGAGGCATGGCTGACATCCCGGTCAAACAGGGCGTAGGGCAGGGCGGGAGACAGGGTCGTGCACAGGAATGCATGCCGGTCTTTGTACAGCTGCAGAATCTCCTCATCCACGGCAGCGCCGTGCTCAATGGAATCGACGCCGTTTTCCAGGGCAACCCGGACACCTTCCGTGCTTTCAACATGCGCAGCCACGTAGAAACCTTTCTTATGTGCTTCTTCGCAGGCTGCCTTCACGATTTCCGGGGCCATCTTCAATTCACCGGGCACGCCTTTTGCCTTGGCGTCAAGAACCCCGCCGGTGATCAGGAGCTTGACCAGAGCGACGTTCTCGGATGCAACTTTGTCGACAAATGCGACGGCTTCTTCCGGACTCGTGACGGCGTGGGCAACAGAACCGGCCATATGGCCGCCCGGCACCGAGATGCCTTCATTGCCGGCCAGGATCCGCGGGCCGATCCGTTTCCCGGCTGCGATCTCATCACGCAGACGGCTGTCGAAATCAGCCAGGCCGCCGACTGTACGGATGGTCGTAACCCCGCTCATCAGTTCGGTTCTGGCATAGCCGGCACACAGTCTGTAACCGGCTGCCCGGCCAAGCGGATTGCTCAGGACAAAACGGGCTGTCTTGGAAGAATCCTTCTGTTTTTTCTGCGGTTTCCCGGCTGACGGGAGGTGCACATGCATGTTGATGAGGCCCGGCATGATGTACTTTCCGTCCAGATTGATGATTTCATAATCAGAAAGATTGACGCTGTCCTCAACGATATCCGTGATTTTTGCGTTGTCGGTCAGAATTGCCATCCGTTTCTGCGGCACCATGTCTTTAGTGCCGTCCAGGATGATGCCGTTGACAAATGCGTATTTCATGAGAACCTCCTTTATCCGAGTGTCCAGACACCTGTTTCTGTTTCCTGCAGGGACAGGGAGAAGTACAGCTTCATCACCTGAATCAGGTATTCCGTATCCTTTGTCCCGGCTGTTTCATACGGGGAATGCATGGCCCACTGCGGCAGGCCGATATCCACACTGTTGAGCGATACATGCGCGTTGGACAGGTTGCCCAGGGTAGAGCCGCTCAGCATGTCGGAACGGTTTGTGAAGATCTGGAATGGCACACCGGCATTCCGGCACACGGTTTTGAAAACCGCGGCGGAAACAGCGTCACTGGTGTACTTCTGGTTGCCGTGATACTTGATGACAATGCCTTTGTTCAGAGCCGGCCGGTTGGTTGGATCGGCCTTGCCGGCATAGTTCGGGTGGACGGCGTGGGCATTGTCGGCACTGACCATGAAACTGCCGGCGATCATCACATGGTAGTCTTCTTCGGATGTACTGTAATAACTGTGAATACGGCGGAGGGTATCCTCGAGAAAGGTGGAATCAGCACCCTGCTTGGTCAGGGAACCGACTTCTTCATTGTCGAAGATGGCAAGTACCGGAACACTGCGGCCAGGTGCTGCAGCCAGGAAGCCTTGCAGGTTTGCGAACCCGCACTGCAGATCATCCAGATGGCCGGCAGAGAGGAATTCCCCGTCAGCACCCCAGACGGTACCGCGGCCGCGGGCGTAGAGATACAGGTCATGGGCGATGACATCATCAGCCCCGACCCCGGCGCTTTCCGCGATGACCTGCATGAACCTGCCCGGTTCTGTCTGCTGGGCAAATACCGGTTCCATGTCATCCTGGACATTATAGGCAAGGCCTTCATTGGCACTGCGGTTCATATGGATGGCGAGGTTCGGAATCATGACCAGGTCACGGTCCACGTTGACAAGATGCAATGTCAGTCTGCCGTCTTTTTCGGTGACTATGCGCCCGGCAACGGAGAGGGGACGGTCAAACCATGGCGCGCACAGCATCCCGCCGTACTTTTCCACATTGAGCAGGGTATAGTTTTCCTTAACCGTTTCGGCGTTCTCCTTGATTTTAAAGGCAGGAGAATCACTGTGGCTGGCAGCGATCATGAAACCGGCCGGCTTTTCTTCCGGCAGCCGGAAAGCAATGACGGATGAGCCGTTCCTGGTGATGAAATACTTTCCGCCGGGCTGCAGCTGCCAGCGGTTTCCTTCCCGCAGTTCTTCATACGCTGCCGCGAGAAGTTGGCGGCGGACTTCGGCCACTGCATGAAAGCAGGTCGGTGACGCAGCCAGGAAATCGAGCAGTTGTTCATTAACTTGTTCGGACATGAAATACTCCTTTTTCTTATAAAGCGATTATAGCATTTTCGCGTAATTTTGTTCTTGCAATCGGGGACAGGGTGTATTATACTAACAAAGCGTTAAGCAGATGACTCCTTAGCTCAGTTGGTAGAGCAACTGACTCTTAATCAGTGGGTCTAGGGTTCGAGTCCCTAAGGAGTCACCATTGATCAGACAGTCCCTGTACAGGGACTTTTTTTCTGTCTGTGGCAGAATCGGGCAGTGTCTTCATGACATGTTATACTGATAAAGAAGAAAGGTGCAAAAGTGCAGATGCCGGCGGACAAACATACCGATCAGCACCGTCCTGAAAGCCTCAGTTCGGTTTATCCTCCGAAAAAGCAGATGTTCCTGGGCCGGCTGCTCAGTGATATCTTTCTGCTGGTTTTCTGTGCCGTGTGGTTTTCCTGGTTTATACCAACGGCCGCGGGTATATTTGCCGAAGTGAATGAAACAGCCGGCAGTTTTGTGCATGTGTGCTTCGCGGCTGCCGTCAGCGGGCTCAGCATTTTCTTCCTGATCCTGGTCATCCGGGATATCAGGCGGGTATACAGAATTATCAGAAGCATGGAATGATCAGCCGGTGAAGGCCGTAAAACGGTCTTTTTTCATCTGTATATTATTAAAATGACATGAAATGACAGGCTGCCGGTAAATACAGTTGGTAAATGAAAAGCGCTTTATGGTATAAAGAAATTAGCAAATACTTTTCACGTACGCTGACGCTGCAATTGAAGCGTATATATTTCCTTAAAGAAGATGCATATGAAGAAAGAAAAAATGAGAACAGTCCGCAGATTCCCGCTGTACATCGGCGTGATTATGGCCATGGCACTGCTCAGCGTAGTCCCGGCGAACGCGCAGGAAGATGGTCAGGAAGGGCAGCCCACAGAAACCGTGGCAGAACCCGGAACAGAACCCGCGGCAGCACCGCAGGAATCTTTGCCGTCGGAGCCGGAACCGCCGCAGGAATACGTTCCTGAGGAAGCTCCCACACCCGAAGCCGTTCCTGAAGAGGCTGTTGTTACAGTGCCGGCGGTAACGGAGGAAGCGCCTGCCATGGCCCTGACGGCTGCCGCAGTGGAAGACAATGCCGGTGAGAAAGCCGCAGAAAATACCGGTGAAAACACTGAACAAAGTACCGGGGAGAACACCGGGGCGAACGCCACAGAAAATACCGGAAAAAACACCGGGGAGAACGCTGGGGAAAACATCGGAGAAAACACTGGAGAAAACACTGGAGAAGATTCAGTTACGATCATGATCGGGGATACTTCATTCAGTCCGGATGAAGAGGCAGCCCAGTGGTCGGATGACAAAGGATGGAAGAATGTGCCCGGGCAGTATGTGGCCATGGTTGACTATGACGGCAGCGGTGCGTCAGTATCCGCTTCCAGTGATGTCCTGACCCTGGCTGTAGCCGGCGTAAACCGGATCGGAACACTGCAGGGAGACTGCTCTTTCCGGATCGTGGGCAGCGGTATTGTTCTGATTGATAATATTGATATCACAGACGGAAATACGATAACCCTGCATCCTAATACCGCCGTTTATGATGAAGGGAGCGCGGCTGTTTTCTATTATCAGAAGGAAGACGGTAGTTATCATCTCATCAACGGCGGCATCACGGGGATTCTGGATGAAAGCTGCGCAGTGGATAATGTCCGGCTGACTATCCCTTCAGGGTCTTCCCTCATGATCAGTGCCCGGGCATACCGCAAGGAGACCTGGTATCCGGAGGATGGGACAGAGCCTGTCACGGATGTCACAGAGTATACATCCCCCATGCCCGATAGTGCCATGGTGCCGGAGCATATGGGCGGTACGGTCAGCATAGAGGGATATGAGGGCAGGCTGGTCCTCGGGGAAAGTGCTTCCCTCACGGTTGACAGCGGTGCTTCTGTCCAGATTAAGACAATCCTGGACGGTTATCAGGCCGTCAAAGGAGAACTGGTCTTAAAGGGTGCCATGGAAGTCAACGGTGAAGTGACAGGCGGGCGTATTGATGTCAATGACGGCGGTTCCCTCGGCGGGGCCGGAACGGTAAGCGCGGCTGAAGTCATTCTGGAGCCGGCCGGGAATCTGGAAAAGAGTCTTCTTCTGGAGGACAGTTCCCTGACCGTCAACGGTACCGACGATAAGCGGCATGTGTCCGCAAGCATTAAAGACAGTGTCATATATGTGAAAGCGAAAGCAGTTTCCTTTGATGAACTGAATGTCTCGGGAGACTCCGTTTTCAGCGCCGGTATCTTCGACGGCGATGGAACGTCTTCCGTGGGCAGCTGTGAAATCGGTGATATCTCGGTAGAAACCGGCAGCAAGCTTGATATTGTCGTCAATGATCATCAGTACATATTCCCTCTGCGGCTGCTGGAAGACAGTTTTGTCAGAATCAACGGGAAAATCAGCGGCGGCGGTGATGTATCCGTACTTGGCGGCGGGGTTGAATACAACGGGACACAGGCGGATAAAGTACCGGCTGTGCCGGGAGGATATGCTGCGCGGGTATATGTTACCGGGGTGGATATCACTTCCACTGCTAATCCGCTGAACATGACGGATGAGGCGGCTCTGGCCCGGGCGAAAGAGGACACAATTCCGGTCGTATATCTTGAAGTCAGGGATTCGCTCGTTTCCCAGAAGATCAATGCCCGTGAATGGCTTGTATCTACTTATATGGAATATTCGGATAAGCCGCTGCCGCGGGATGACAGCCAGGAATATACCTGTGCTTCCATCCTGCAGGCCTATGGGGTCGATACTGAACTGCCGGATAGTCCTGATTTTGCCTACAATATACTGATGCCTGCTGTGGAGGTTATTCACAGTGATCTGAGCCGGCAGCGTTTCTGGCTTGATGATCCCACTGCTTTCTCTACAGATGACGTCATCATGATCCGGATACTGAACTGTACCGGCCAGGGCGGCCAGGGCGGTTCATCATCCACCAGTGTTGAAACGTCCTTCACCGGCAGCGGTACGCTTGGAGGACCGGGATCAGGTTCCATGCAGGCCGGAAACGGCAAAGTCATCTACGGACAGGGAAATGATCCTGACCCTGATGAGCCGACGCCGCAGCCGACCGCGACCCCGGCCCCTACGCCGACCGCAGCCCCGACCGCAAAGCCGACCACGGCCCCGACCGCAAATCCCAACCCTGCTCCGACCGCGGGGCCCGGCACCAACGGCACCGGAAATCGTCCGGGAACAGCAGCTGCAGGAAACGGCACTGCGACACGGCCGGCATACACACCTACTGCCGGGAACGGACAGGCAGGGGAGCAGCCGGCAGGTGTGCTGTATACGGTTTACTTTGAGACCGTTGGCGGCACGAAGATCACCTCCCAGACAGTACATGCCGGCAGGACGGCTGTAAAGCCGCTGGATCCGGAAATGGAAGGATTCATCTTTGCCGGATGGTACATTGACAGGGAATGCAGTGAAACGTTCGATTTCCTCACCCCCATCAACGCTGATACAACGGTCTATGCAAAGTGGGCGGAACCGGCAGAAACCGGGGCGCCGGCAGCCCCTTCAAAGAAAAACGGACTGCCATGGCTGTGGATCCTGGCAGCACTGCTTCTTGGCGCTGCGGGCTTCGGCATCATGAAGCTGAAAAAAGACGATGATGAAGAAGAATAAGCAGCCTTGAAAAAAACAAAAAAGAACAGCACGGACAGGGGCGGTAATCCGCTCCTGTTTTTCTGGTTGTACTGCCCGGGAATGCATTTTATACTTATTCATTGGAAGAATTCCGGTCACTGCCTGGAGGTGAACTACAATGAAACTGCTGATTATCAATCCCGGGTCAACTTCGACCAAGGTGAGCCTGTATGAAGAAGATACGCTGCTTCTGGAGGAGAGCGTCTTTCATGACGCACCGGAACTGCTGCAGTTTCCGAATGTCAATGACCAGGTGCCGTTCCGGCTCGGGGTGATTGCGGAGGTCATGAACCGGCATGGGTTCAGCATGGCGGACATTGATGTGTTTGTCGGCCGCGGCGGCAGCGCCCAGCCCTGCAGGGCCGGCGTCATGCGGATCAATGAAAAACTGTACTGCGATACCCGTGACGCGGTGGGCGGCAGTGAGCATCCGGCCAAACTCGGGGTTATGATGGCGTATGAGCTCGGCACGAAATACGGCAGGCAGATGTACACGCTGAACCCGACAAACGTGGATGAACTGATTGATGAAGCCCGGATGACGGGGATTGCCGGCCTGTACCGCAATGCCCAGTCACACGTGCTGAACCAGAAAGCAGTGGCGTCATATCATTCCCGGATGATGGGAAAGAAATATGAAGACTGTGACTATATTGTCTGTCATATTGACGGCGGCATTACCGTCAGCGCGCACCGGCACGGGCGCATGGTTGACGGCAATGTCGGTTCCGGCGGCGATGGGGCGTTTACGCCCACCAGACTTGGCTCCGTACCGGTGCTGAAACTGCTCGATTATCTGGAGACGCACAGCCTGGATGAAGTACGGCTGATGTGCTCGCGGGCCGGGGGTTTTGTGTCCCACTTCGGCACCAGCAACGCTGATACCATCCATGAGAAAGCAATTGCCGGAGATGCGAAGGCCGACATGGTCTGGCGGACGATGATCTATCAGATCAACAAACAGATCGGGGCTATGGCAGCCGTGCTGCAGGGGAAAACAGAAGCGATCCTGCTGACCGGCGGACTGGTGCGGTTTGATGATATCGTGAAAGGAATCCGCCGCAGCTGTGAATGGATTGCCCCGGTTTATGTATATCCCGGTGAGATGGAGCAGGAAGCCCTGGCCATGGAAACACTGAAGGTGCTGCACGGCGAGGAGGAAGCCGCTGATTATACCGGCAGACCCGTCTGGGAAGGCTTTGCCTTTGACAGGGAATAGCGCGCGGATACCGCGGCATGAAGCAGATGAAAAGAGCGCTGACTGCGCTCTTTTTTCGTGAATTACTTTACGGTGATGCGGCCTTCCGTTGTCCGGTAGCGTTCATCAATGGTGCCGGCAGCTTTAAACCATTCAATCAGTGCGTCCAGGTCCACCGGTCCGTAACGCACCAGCGGCTCGTTGTCAGCGAATACCGTGTTGCCGTCGCCCCTGTCAAAGAGGACATAATCCGTACTGCTGATGGTGTATTCTCCTTCCGGATCAATCGGGACATATTCACCGTCCTGAAGAATCATGACATCGCTGACCCGGCGCGGTCCCTCAAATCCTGTGAGCATCCCCTCATCGTTGACGACAGCCGGCGAAGCGATGGAAGTATCAATGGTATATTTCAGGCCAGAGACAACCAAGAAACCGCCGTATTCACCGACCGCGTTGCCATCAAACGAAGTGATGCCTTCGGTTTTGCGGGCCCCGTATTCCAGCACGTCGATGATCTGCTGTCCGCTGCAGCGGCAGGAAGCCAGCAGATTCTGGAACGGGAAGATATTCAGCAGTGTTCCGTAGGTGACCTCACCGGCATCCAGCGAGTGGCGCAGGGCCCCGCCGTTGAGGATGGCGACATCCGTATTCATGGCGGCACGGACGGCATCAGCACAGTAATTGCCGAGGTTGGTTTCACGGGAGCGGGCGATCCGGATTCCGTTTTCATCTGTAATGACGAGGTCAAACGGTGCAGTGCCGAGAGGTTCTGCCAGAATGGCATTCAGCTCATCCATGGCGGCAGTCACAGCCGCTTCCATATCCGCGTCTTTGCGGTCATATTCCGAAATCAGCACGGATTCAATTGTTCCGTCAGCAGTAATGATCAGCTCACCGGCATTTTCCATCTTTGTGCCGACAGAGGTGAGCAGCACGTCTTCACCTTCCGCGTTGGGGTAGGTATCGCCGATAATAACCGAATGGGAATGGCCGTCGATCACGGCATCAATCCCGGTTGTCTTATGAATCAGGGAGATGGCATCATAAGGGGAATAAGCCGGGATAGAGCCTAGATGGGTCAGCGCGATCACATAATCAGCGCCTTCCGCCCGGGCGTCATTCACAGCCGCCTGCACCTGCGAGGCAAGCTCATCCCCGTCATCCCCGCCGCAGAAATCATAGACGATTTCGCCGTCTTCCATGAAAAAGGTCGGGGTGGAAGAGGTGAGGGTTGCCGGGGTGAGCACACCGATGAAGGCCACCTTTGCGCCGCCGAGTTCCTTGATGACATAAGCCGGCAGGCCTTCGAAAACGCTTGTGCCGCTGCCGGTATAGCGGGCATTGGCGGCGACCATGTCAAACTGTGCCTGGCCGATCAGTTCTTTTGCCCGGTCCATACCGTAATCAAATTCATGATTGCCGAAGGTCGCAATGTCATATCCCATCTGGTTCATGAGATTGATGATGATACTGCCGCGGGAGATACTGCCGAGCGTGCCGCCCTGCAGGAAATCGCCGCAGTCAACCAGGACGGTGGGATGCTCAGCCTTTGTGTCATCCACCAGGGCTTTCAGAGCCGGAAAGCCCAGATTTTCATCAACGCCGCAGTGTGTATCACTGGTATAGAAAATATAGATATCCTCGTGGGCCGGAGCCGATGGTTCCGGAGTGGATGCGGCCGGCGCAGAACAGCCGGCGGCCAGCAGCGCACTCAGGGCTGCTGCAATAACAGTTTTTTTCTTCATGGCTTCTCTCCCACATAAATTATATAATCATCAAAGACAGAATGACATTCCTGCTGAAGCAGGCTGCATGAACTTCATTCTGTCTGTAAGGAAACTGCTATGAATAACAAATTTGGAAGAAATCTGATTAAGGTAACGCTGTCGCTGTTTCTGTTTCTGCAGAGTGGTCTGTTTCTGCAGGCAGATGAGGAACAGGAAGCCGGATACCGGCTGAAAGAAGTTGTTGTATTGAGCAGGCACAATATCCGGGCTCCGCTTTCCGGCAGCGGCTCGATGCTGGAGGAAGCGACATCCTATGAGTGGTACGAATGGTCTTCAAACCCGAGTGAGCTCTCGCTCAGGGGCGGGACACTTGAAACAACAATGGGCCAGTATTTCCGCAAATGGCTGATCAGTGAGGGGCTGGTTACGGAAAACTGGAGACCTGACGGGAATGAGGTTCGCTTCTATGCAAATGCCAAACAGCGCACGATTGCAACAGCACAGTATTTTTCTTCCGGGTTCCTGCCGGTTGCCAATGTGCCGATTGAATATCATGCGGATTACGATACGATGGATGATGTTTTCACACCGAAACTGACCTTTATGAGTGATGCATACCGGGCAGCGGCCATACCGCTGATGCAGGCGCGGGCAGAAGTACTGCAGGACAGTTATGATCTGCTCGCTTCAACCGTGGACTATGAGGATTCTGCCGGCAGAAGGAACGGGTCCCTGCCGGAACTGAAGGATGGCCCGGCGGAGATTGTTCTGAATCTGGGGGATGAGCCCGGCATGACCGGTGTCCTCAAGATCGCCAATTCACTGACAGATGCCCTGATCCTGCAGTATTATGAAGCGCCTGACGAAAAAGCAGCCGCGTTCGGCCATGAACTGGACCGTGAACAGTGGCAGAAACTTGCGGATATCAAAGAAGCGTATGATCATGCGTTGTTTTCCGTGCCGATGATTGCCGTCAATGTGGCTCATCCGCTGCTGCAGGAGATTGAGGGAGAACTGGCCAGTCCGGGCAGAAAGTTCACGTTCCTGTGCGGACACGATTCCAACATTGCCAGTGTGCTGGCTGCCCTGGATGCGGAAGAATATGAACTGGCAGATTCCATTGAACAAAGTACGCCGATCGGCAGCAAGCTTGTCTTTGAAAAATGGGCAGACGAAGAGGATCGGGAGTATTTCCGCGTCCGGCTGGTTTATCTGAGCCCGGATCAAATGCGGACCATATCACTGCTCGATCTGGATCATCCGCCGATGACAGAGGTGATTTCCTTCCGCGGCATGACAGCGAATGACCTGGGCATGTATCCCATTGAAGACATGCGTGAACACCTGCAGGCAGCCATCTTGGCCTATGGTGAAACGGCGGCCGCATATGGAGCAGACATACCTGCTTCGGCCGGCCCGATTCCGGACACTGCCGTCAAATATAACAAGACAGAGTTTCCTGCCCGGGCAGGAAACTTTTTTTCTGCCGGGGTGTTCCTGACGGTTGAAGGCAGGACAGAATTATCTGATAATCAGGATAAAGAGAGGGGCAGCCTTGAAACTGTTTGATGAATATCCGTTTCTGACAGACGGCATAATTCTGCTGCGGAAAATCGTGCTGTCTGATGCCGAAGCGCTGCAGGCACTGCGAACGGATCAGGAAGTATACAGATATCTGCCGACGTTCCTGTATGAGCAGAAATACGAGGATGTTTATGAAGTGATCGGACGGATGGACGAAGTATGCTTCCGGACAAAAGAATCCATTCTGCTGGCTGTCTGTCTGGCTGATCAGCCGGATATACTGTGCGGGATCGCGGAGATTTACGCCTGGGAACCATGGCGGCGGAAAGCTTCCATTGGCTACCGGCTGCGCCGGGAATACTGGGGCAGGGGGATTGCCACGGCAGTTGCCCGGCTGCTCAGGGAATACCTGTTCAGGACTGTATACCTGCACACGGTAACGGCACATGTCATGACCGCCAACCGGGCATCGGCGGCAGTCCTCATCAAAGCGGGTTTTCCCGAACGGTACAGCAATGTCGTGGAAGACTGGGGCCTTGATGTACCGGTTCTGGTGGACAAATATGTGCTGAAAGAGGCGGAAGACCTAGCCGAAGAAACAGGCATACGAATCGAAAAAACGGACTGATGCGGCAGCGGCCGCATTTTTTCATCAAAAACTCACAATTTGTTACATGGGATGAAGTTGGCGGTTTCGGCCGGTGTGCAACAGCCAGTGAAAAAAACAGACAAAAGCATACTACAGCGGATTTTTTCATGAAAAAAGAGGGTTGGTTTAACAGCTGGAAATAAAGAGATCTTTATCATAGAGGATGTCGCATGCATGAATACTTATTGTGATGTGCTGTACCATGTTTGCGCAATCAGCAGAGGCCCGCTATACTGAAAACAGTTATTCGCGGCTTTTACATGAGGCTGCGATCCCCGCACAGAATCATTCCAAACGACTGTTCCGTTTCCTGAGAAGCCGTTTTCATGATCATGAATTATGACAGAACTGATACTCAGCCATTATAATGACCATTGATGTAAGCGGTTACACCGGGAAACGGACAAATAGAAGGGAGAATAGAATGAAAAAGCTACTTTCAGCAATGCTTGCGCTTGCCCTGCTGGCAGGGTGCAGCAACTCTTCATCCGGCGGAAGTTCTTCCGGCGGTTCAGATACAGACGGCAAGATCGCCATCGAATTCTGGCTGGCCCAGGGCAACAATGTCATGGACCTGGTCAATGAAGAAATTGCCAAGTTCAATGAATCCCAGGACAAGTATGTTGTAACTGCTGTCCAGCAGGAAAACTACGTAAAGACATTCTCGAACCTGCAGGCGGCTATCGCCGGCAAGAACGCCCCGGATGTTGTGCTTCTTGACACTGCCCCGGCCAGACAGCTCTTTGAGAAGGGTGCCCTGGTACCGTTTGATGCCTTCCAGGCAGCTGATGCGGACTTCAACGCGGATGATTTCTATGCAGTTTATGCCGATCAGGGCAAGTATACCGACGGGACAACGTTTGCCCGGCCGTGGTACGGCACAATTCAGATTGCCTACTACAGCGTGGAAGCATTCGAAAAAGCGGGTGTTGATCCGGCTTCCATCAAGTCCTGGCAGGATCTTGTCGCAGCCGGTCCGAAGTTCAAGGATGCCGGATACCAGTATGTCTGGGAACCGATGGGCGGCGATTCGAAGAACCTGATTGACGCAGCTTTTGCCAACGGTGCAAAGGTCTTCTCCGATGACGGCAAGACCGTGACCATCAACTCCCCGGAATGGGTTGAAGTCTGGGAAAGCTTCCGCGGCTGGATCCATGATGACGGATACATGCAGACAAAGTGGAACGGCATTGACGACTGGGTCTACTGGTATGACACCATCGATGATGTCATCGAAGGCAGGGCTGCCGGTTACACAGGTTCCCCGGTTGACTCTGTTGACTTCGACTTCAGCGTGATCCGCCCGCTCGAGCAGTTCGGCTGGAAGGACAATGTCTCGCTGCCGTGGGCCCAGGCACTGATGCTGTGCATGCCGGCCGGCGGTTCCGAAGAAGAACAGCAGGGCGCATATGAATTCATCAAGTTCCTGACAAATCCGGAAAACCAGGCAGCTTACACGATGCTGACAACATATCCGGCCGCCAACAAGAAGGTTACGGAAGTACCGGAATATCAGAAGTTCCTGGAAGAGAACCCGGTCGCTGCCGTCCTGCTGGCACAGTCTGAACATGCGGCGATCTACCCGGTTGACCCGACCGGCGGAAAGATTCTGGACGAATTGAACATTGCTGCAGAAAAGATCGAAATTGAAGGTGTTTCCGCTCAGGAAGCGCTGGATGAAGCCCAGGCAAATGCCCAGATTGCCCTGGATGAGGCATTGGGAAACTAAGCAGTTCCGCTGTTATTTCCGGCAGCCGCAGCATGGCTGCGGCTGCTTTGCTGTTTTGAAAGGAGCAACTCATGGCCGAAATCATTCTGAAAAATATTACGAAGGAATACGAGAACGGTTTCCAGGCAGTCAAGAACATCAACCTGGAGATTAAAGATAATGAATTTGTCATTCTGGTCGGTCCCTCCGGCTGCGGCAAGTCCACAACCCTGCGTATGATTGCCGGGCTGGAGGATATCAGTGAAGGGGATCTGTATCTGGACGGGAACCGGATCAATGATGTGCCGCCGCAGAACCGGGATATCGCGATGGTCTTTCAGAACTATGCCCTGTATCCCCACATGACCGTCTATCAGAACATTGCCTACAGCCTTAAGATCAAGAAGGTTCCGAAAGATGAAATTGACCGGCGGGTGAAGGAAGTTGCCGCTTCGCTGGGACTGACGGAACTGCTTGACCGGCGGCCGGGCCAGCTGTCAGGCGGCCAGAAGCAGCGCGTTGCCATGGGCCGGGCAATTATCCGGCACCCGAAGGCCTTCCTGATGGATGAACCGCTCTCAAACCTGGACGCCAAGCTGCGCGGACAGATGCGGGTTGAAATTGCCGACCTGTATCAGCGTCTGAATACAACGTTTATTTATGTTACCCATGATCAGACGGAAGCCATGACGCTGGGCACCAAGATCGTAGTCATGAAGGATGGGGAAATCCAGCAGACCGACAGCCCGACCAACCTGTTCAATTATCCGGTCAACAAGTTCGTGGCCGGTTTCATCGGCACCCCGGCAATGAATTTCTTCGATGCCGAATGTGCAGAAGAGGACGGCCGGGTGGTGCTGCGGACAGCAGACGGCATGATTTCCCTGCCGGAAGAAAAAGCGGCCAGACTGAAGGAAGGCGGCTGGCTCGGGAAAACCGTCTCAGCCGGCATCCGGCCTGAGCATGTCCGGCTTTGTACAGAAGCGGAGGCGGCTTTCAAGGGCACCGTATCGGTATTTGAACTGCTCGGCAGCAATGCCATCATCTATGTGCAGTGCGGCGATCAGAGAATCATCATGAATACCGATGAAACCGACCGGCAGGAGTACGGCAGTGAAGTCTGCCTGAAGCCGCTGGCGGAGAAACTGCATATCTTTGACCCGGAAACAGAAAGGACCATTACAAACTGATATGAGCAAGAAGAAGACAAAATACAAGCGCCGGTATGACAGTCTTCCGACCGTTCTGCTGTTTGTCCTGCCGGCTCTGATCCCGCTGATCGTCTTCTGGATCTATCCGATCCTGCGGTCAATCTATCTGAGTTTCACCAACTGGGATTACATTTCCCCGACCTATAAAATCGTCTGGTTCAAGAACTATGCTTCGCTGTTCCGCAATCCGCGCTTCTATGAAGCCCTATGGCATACGGTTGTATTTACCGCCGGCACGCTGTTTCCGACCATTATCCTCGGACTCATCCTGGCCCTGCTGCTGGTGAAGAACTTCCGCGGCAGCGGGATCGTCAAGTTTATTCTCTTCTCCCCGTGGATCACCCCGACCGTTGCGATTTCCATCGTCTGGTCCTGGATATACAAAGTGGACGGCGGTATTGCCAACACGATCCTGACGAATCTCGGCATGTCGCCGCTGAAGTGGATCAACTCCTCGGATACGGCGATGCTCAGTGTCATCATCGTGACCATATGGAAATCACTCGGGTACTCGATGATCTTCTACTTGTCCGCACTGGAACGGGTGCCGGGGGAACTGTATGAAGCCGGGGCTCTGGACGGGGCGTTCGGCTGGCGGCAGTTTGTGGACATCACGCTGCCTTCCATTTCCCCGACCACTTTCTTCCTGTCGATCATTACAATGGTCAATTCCCTGCAGGCCTATGACCAGATCCAGGTGCTTACCCAGGGCGGTCCGGCCGGCAGCACCAGAACCCTGCTGTACATGTACTATCAGCTGGGCTTCCAGGAATTCAATATGGGGCAGGCAACAGCCGTGGCGGTGGTCATGATCATCCTGACCGCCGGACTCTCGCTGATCCAGTTCAAGGTCAGCGAAAAGTGGGTTCACTACTGAGAAGGGGGATCTTATGAATACACGTTACAGTGACAAAAGATCACTGCCCGTGCGGGTGCTTTCCCTGCTGGGCAAAATACTGATTCTCGGTACCGCCAGCATCTTTACGGCGTTCCCGTTTATCTGGATGATCATTTCCTCCCTGAAGACCAAGGCAGAGATTCTGAACACGGATATCTTCCTGCCGACCAGCCCGCAGTGGTCCAACATTACCGGCATTATCTTCAACTCGCCGATTCCGAAGTACATCTTTAATTCGGCCTGGGTCTCGCTGGTGATCGTTGCCCTGCAGATTGTGACCGGGGCCATGCTGGCATACGCGTTGGTCTTCCTGAAATTCAGGACGAACAAGCTGCTGTTCACGATCGTCATGGGGACGTATATGCTGCCGGTGGCGGCGACGTACATTCCCAGTTACATCATCCTGGCAGACTGGCACATGCTGGACTCCTTCCGGGGTCTGATCATCTCCAGCACCGTCAGTATCTTCGGCATCTTCCTGCTGCGGCAGGGGTTCATGCAGATCCCCAAAGGCCTGGTGGAGGCCGCCCGGATGGACGGGGCTTCACACTGGCGGGCCCTGTGGGAGATCGTGTGCCCGATGACCAAATCCAGTTTCATCACCTTCGGGCTGATGAATTTCATCTCCACTTACAACAACTACATGTGGCCGTCCCTGATCACGAAAACAAGTGACTACTTCCTGGTATCGCAGGGTCTGCGGGCATTCTTTATCCGCGACGGTGCCTATGGCACGGAGTGGGCGCTGGTCATGGCGGCTTCGGCGGTTGTCGTCGTGCCGCTGCTGGTCCTGTTTGCCTTTACGCAGAAGTGGTTTATCAACGGCATCGGCGGGGAAACCGGCATCAAGGGATAAACAAAAAAACTGCCGCCCTGTATCAATACTGATACACGGCGGCAGTTTTCTTATTGCTTACGCTCTTTTTCCAGCTGTGCTTTCTTCCAGGCCGCAATCTGTTCCTTGCGTTCCCGGACCCGCTTTTCCACACCCTGGTCAGTCGGGTTGTAGTACGTCCTGCCGGCCAGGGAGTCAGGCAGGCACTGCATGGTGCTCAGCTTCTCAGCGGTATCATGCGCGTATACATAATCCCGGCCGTAGCCGAGATCCTTCATCAGGGATGTCGGGGCATTGCGGATCTGCAGGGGCACGGGTTCGTCCAGCATTTCAATGGCATCTGTCCTGGCGGCATCGTAGGCCAGATACAGGGCGTTGGACTTGGGCGCCAGGGAACAGAAGACCACCGCATGGGTCAGGTGGACGCTGCATTCCGGCATGCCGAGGAACTGGCAGGCCTGATAGGCATCGATGCACACGCCCAGACAGCGGGAATCGGCCATGCCGACATCTTCCGAGGCAAACCGCACGATCCGCCGGGCCACGTACAGAGGGTCTTCACCGGCTTCCAGCATGCGGGCCAGCCAGTAGACAGCAGCGTCGACATCACTGTTGCGCATGGATTTGTGCAGGGCGGAGATCAGGTTATAGTGTTCTTCGCCTTTTTTGTCATAGAGCAGGGTTTTGCCGGAAATGCATTGTTTAATTGTCTCCCTGGTCACACGGGATTCACGGCCGCTGCCTTCCCCGTTCATGACTGCCAGTTCCAGCGTATTCAGGGCCGTCCGGGCATCCCCGTTGGCGTAGCGGGCAATCAGTTCCAGGTCATCGTCAGAGATGGTGATCTGCCACTCACCGAAGCCGCGGGGATCCGTGATGGCCCGCTTCAGCAGCCAGACCAGGTCCTCGGTTGATAGTGCTTCCAGGACGAAAACCTTGCAGCGGGAAAGCAGGGCTGAGTTGATTTCAAAGGACGGGTTCTCGGTGGTCGCCCCGACCAGGATGATCGAACCGCGCTCAACATAGGGCAGGAAGGCATCCTGCTGGGCCTTGTTGAAACGATGGATTTCATCCACGAAAACAATGGTCTTGGTGCCGAGCGAGCGGTTCTGTTCGGCCTTGGCCATGACATCCTTGATTTCCTTGATGCCGCTGGTGACAGCGGAGAAGTTGATGAACCGGGCTTTGGTGGTTGTGGCGATGATGCGGGCCAGGGTGGTCTTGCCAACTCCGGGAGGACCCCAGAAAATCATGGACTGCACTTCATCGCGGTCAATCATCTTGCGCAGGATTTTCCCGTCTGAGATCAGCTGCCGCTGGCCGGCGTAATCATCGAGCGTCTCCGGCCGCATGCGGTCAGCGAGCGGGGTGGTGGTTGCCCGGTTATCGAATAGAGAACTCTGTTCCATAGTCTTTCCTCACGGTTATATTGTACTACAAAGAAGCTGACAGCAATTGTCCGAGTACCGCCGGAAAAGGACACAGCAAAACCTTTCCGGATGGAGTACAATAATCTCAGAATAAAGGGGAGCGAACCGGGAACCGCAGGGTTTCCGGCAGGTTCAGGAGGATCATGAATATGAAACGATCGGCTGGAATACTTATGCCGCTCAGTGCGCTGGACGGGCCGTACGGCATCGGCACGATGGGCAGACAGGCCCGGAAATTTGTTGATTTCCTGGCCCGGGCAGGACAGAAATACTGGCAGATACTGCCGCTGGGGCCGACCGGATACGGGGATTCGCCGTATTCCTGCTTTTCTTCGTTTGCCGGCAATCCGTATCTGATCGACCTGGATCTGCTGGCTGACCGCGGCCTTCTGAAAAAAGAGGAGTATGAATGGCTGTACTGGGGCAGCGACCCGTGCCGGGTGGATTACCATGCCCTGTATGAGTACCGGGACAGGGTGCTCAGGATGGCAGTGACACGGCTGCTGGCGGAAGACCCGCAGCATGTAAGACAGTTTGCGGAGAAGGAAAAAGACTGGCTGCGGGACTATGCCCTGTTCATGACCGCCAAGAAGGTATATGACGGCCAGCCGTTTCCGCAGTGGCCGGACAAGCTGCGCCGGCATGACACAAGGGAACTGGAACGCTTCGCGGCCGAACACGAGGATGAAATCATGTTCTGGCAGAGTGTGCAGTATCTCTTCTTCATGCAGTGGACTGCCCTGAAACAGTATGCCGGCCAGCGCGGTATCGAAATTATCGGTGACCTGCCGATTTATGTGTCTCCCGACAGCGTGGAGGCCTGGTCTTCCCCGGGCATTTTCCAGCTGGACAGGCAGGGAAAACCGAAAGAAGTAGCCGGCTGCCCGCCGGATGGGTTCTCTGCGGACGGCCAGCTGTGGGGCAACCCGCTGTATAACTGGCGGGCGATGAAGAAAGACGGCTATGCCTGGTGGACGGCCCGGATCCGTCAGCAGCTGCGGTTCTATGATGTCCTGCGCATTGATCATTTCCGCGGCTTTGCCGGCTATTACGCGATTCCGGCAGGGGAAGAGACGGCCCGCAACGGGGTCTGGAAGAAGGGCCCGGGCATCGACTTTTTCCGGACCGTGGAAGCACAGCTTCCGGAAATGAAGATCATTGCCGAGGATCTTGGCTTCCTGACGCCGGATGTCCTGGAGATGCTGGCGGAAACCGGCTATCCGGGCATGAAGGTGCTGGAGTTCGCTTTTGACCCGGACGATCCCGACAATGAATATCTGCCGCACAATTTTACGGAAAACTGCATCGTTTATGCCGGTACGCACGACAATGACACCATCCAGGGCTGGATGGCAAATACCCCGAAGGAAAGCACAGACCTTGCCCGGCAGTATATGGGCCTGAATGAACAGGAAGGGTATCACTGGGGCATGATCCGCACGGCTTATGCCAGCGTGGCGAAGATCGCCGTCATACAGCTGCAGGATTTCCTCGGCCTGGGCAGTGAAGCCCGCATGAATACACCGTCGACGCTCGGAAATAACTGGGTATGGCGGGTCAGGCCGGGGGCATATACAGATGCCCTGGCTGACCGGATCGCGCAGCTGACCGGGCTCTGCGGCCGCCTGGTTAAGGAAGAAACAGAAGCGGAAGCGGACGAATAACCGAAAACAGGTGCTTTTGAATATTTCCTGCAAAAAATCTGTTGTTTTCAGAAGAAGAGTATGGTATTATTCAAAAGCACCACGATGGCGCGTTGGTGAAGTGGCTTAACACACCGCCCTTTCACGGCGGCATTCACGGGTTCGAATCCCGTACGCGTCACCATTTTTATTAGGGGTGTCGTACAATGGCAGTACATCGGTCTCCAAAACCGCTGATGGGAGTTCGATTCTCTCCACCCCTGCCACTAAAACCTTCCCGTTGTTGCGGGATTTTATTTTTTCTGTACCGTGCACCTCATTGTGCCGTGCAGGGCAAAACGATATAATAATATGGTCAGAAATGGAGACAACAATATATGGCAGATAAAAGGCAACGGGGAATGGCTCCGGGGGCACTGATCGGCTGCTGTCTGCTGATCGCGGTGCTGTCTGTGCTTGGAACCGGTTATTTCTACATGAAGGAGAAATATGCCGGCAGCGCTGTGGCATACAGTCATGAACAGCTGCGGGCGCTGGATGAAGGCTCATTTGAATATAAGATCGCTTCCCGGTTCTATACAGAAGAGGAACTGAAAAATATCAGATCCAATACCGTTGAAATGGATCCGGTTGACGCGCCGGATGAAAATGCTGAACACGAAAAGATGCGGCTTGAGCATGTCACCGGCTACACCTATGAAGGCTGGATGCTGATGGTGTACGATTCCGACCTGCTGAAAGTAGCGGTAAACCCGGCTATGGACAGCGGTGCCCAGGCCCCGAGTCTGGTTGACTATGTGCGCAACAACCATGCGATTGCCGGAATCAATGCCGGCGGATTTGAAGATGCCGGCGGCACCGGCAACGGCGGCCTGGCTTACGGTATTGTCGTGCACGAGGGCAAGCTGATCAGCGGCGGCCGTAATGAATACCAGTCGGTGATCGGCATCGACAAGGAAGGCAAACTGATCTGTTCCGGCATGACCGGCCAGCAGGCGCTGGACTGGGGCATCCAGGAAGGCGTTACCTTCGGCCCGACACTGATTACGAACTTCCACCAGGTCTTCAAGGAAGGCCAGGGTGATGTCCCGTACCTCAACCCGCGGACAGCCATCGGGCAGCGGCCTGACGGCACCTTCCTGCTGCTGGTTCTGGACGGCCGCGGCCCGTCGTCCTTCGGCGCCAAGTATCAGGATATCGTTGACGTCATGTTCGATTACGGTGCTTACATGGCTTCCAACCTGGACGGCGGCAATTCCACAGCTATGATCTATAACGGCGAATATGTCAACAATACCGTATCCATGTACGGTTCCAGACATCTGCCGACGGCATTCATTGTCATGGAGGATAAGTAATATGGCAAAGACAGGAAAAGGCATTAATACGCTGCTGGCTCTGCTTGTCCTGCTTCTGGTGACAGCCGGATGCGTCTTCGGCGGATATACATTTGTCAACAACGCCAAGAAGGAATTCGCGGCCGCGGAAGCGAAACTGCCGGAAAGCGCCATCAGTGATTATCTGCTCAAGATCAGGAACCAGCGTTTTGACGAAATCTACGAAGACTCGCTGGTCGTGGCTCCGCACCTCAACGCGAAGGAAGACTACATTGCCACACTGAAGGAAATCTATGCCAACGCGGATACGTCCCGGATCGAGTTCGCGCCGGCGGAAGAGGGCGACAATACATACACCCTTGTCTATAACCACAAGTATCTGGCAACAGTGAAACTGCTGCAGGCGGCTGACGGCACGTGGAAGGCTTCCACGGTCTTTGCCGGCAACAACGACTACATCGTTGAAGTGCCTGCCGGTCTGAAGATCACCGTCAACGGCATCGAACTGTCCAGTGATTACCTTCTTGAAAAAAACGTGGTTGCCAGCAATTTCCGCGGCCTGCGTGATACAACCGGGGCCCCGAAGGTGGACCGATAAGAACTGACAAATCTTCTGGCCAAGCCGGTCATCAAGGTTGTCGGGCAGACCGGTTATACAACGCTCGATGATGTTCTCTCCAATACGATTTTCGTCGGCCGGGATGCCCAGTCAGCGGAACTGGCGAAGGTCTTCATCGATGACATCAAGATCTGTGCCCAGTTCCCGGCCCAGGAATCCAGCCTGGGCGCAGTAGTAGCCGTTTCCATTACCAACAGCGACTGGTATGAGCGGATCCGGACCATGCAGAATACATGGTTCACATCCCACGGCACATCCCGGTTCTCCAACGAAACAGCCAGAAACATTATCCAGCAGAGTGACGATACCATGGTTGGCTATGTGACGTTTGATTACTATGCGTCCAACGGTGAGGTATCCAGAACCTGGAACAGCGGTTTCCAGGTGACATTCATGAAGCAGGGCGGGATCTGGAAGATTGCCGGCATGGCAGTGGACAGCACCCTGAACCCTGCGGCGGAGAAGAGAAATGATTGATTATTCTGAAGGCAGCGGCAAGCAGTATCATGTCGGCGTCGGCCAGGGAGATGTCGGCCGGTATGTGATCCTGCCCGGCGATCCGAAACGCTGTGCCAAGATCGCGGCTTACTTTGATGAACCGCGGCTGGTAGCGGATTCCCGTGAATTTGTGACTTACACCGGGTATCTTGACGGAGTCATGGTATCCGTAACTTCAACCGGCATCGGCGGGCCGAGCGCTTCGATTGCCATGGAAGAATTGACAGCCGTCGGGGCTGACACCTTTATCCGGGTCGGCACCTGCGGCGGCATGGATCTGAACGTGAAGAGCGGGGACCTGGTCATCGCGACCGGTGCTGTGCGGATGGAAGGGACATCAAAAGAGTATGCCCCGATTGAGTTCCCGGCAGTTGCCACACTGGATGTCATCAATGCCCTGGCCGAAGGTGCCCAGATCATTGAGGCACCGTATCATACAGGCATCGTCCAGTGCAAGGATGCCTTCTATGGCCAGCACCGGCCGGAGACCCTGCCCAACGGCGCGGACCTGCTGCGCAAGTGGGATGCCTGGGTCCAGCTTGGCTGCCTGGCATCGGAGATGGAATCAGCGGCCCTGTTTGTCGTGGCCAGTTATCTGCGGGTCAGATGCGGAACCGTTCTCCTGACGGTCGCCAACCAGGAAAGAGCCAAGGCCGGCCTGCCGAATCCGCAGGTTCATGATACGGACAAGGCCATCCGGGCAGCGATTGAAGCGATCAGGATTCTGATCCGGGAAGATGAAAAGCAGTAAAAGGCGCTGACGCGCCTTTTGCGTAAGCAAGCGAAAGGATTTGATTGCATGATGAAACAACCTGTCCGGACAAATGTCTCGGACTTTATCAAGACACATATGGGGTCCCAGTTTGTCATTCCGGTTTATCAGCGGAATTACACCTGGAATCCGGAAATAGAGACTGCCCGGTTTATCAACGATATGAAGGGACTGCTGGAGCACCGGACGGCCAGCCACTTTCTCGGCATTGTCATATACAAGGAAGCGGAACGGGCAGCCATGTTCCGGGAAATCCAGATCGTTGACGGCCAGCAGCGGCTGACAACGTCCTTCATCTTCCTGCTGGCCCTGAAGAACGCGGCCCTGAAGGCAAAGGAAAAGGAAACGGCCGGCATGATCGAGGACTACTACCTGTACAACCGGCATGTTCTGGAAGAGGCCAGGATGCGGCTGAAACCGGTCATTTCCGATGATGATGTGTACGCCCGGCTGATCTACGGCAGTGTGCGTGACCTCAGCACGAAAGAAAAAGAAACACCGGTATACCGGAACTATGATTATATTTTCCGGCAGATCGATCAGCTGCACAGCCGGTATTCACTGCTGGAGATCCTCGACTGTCTCAGCCGGATGGATATCCTGGCATTCCCGCTTTCGGAAGATGACAATTCCCAGCAGATATTCGAGTCGATCAACTCGACCGGCGCCCCGCTGACTTCGGCGGACCTGATCCGGAACTATATCCTGATGAATTATACGAGTGATGTGCAGGAGCGGTATTACCGGCTGTACTGGGAACCGCTGGAGCGGTATCTGCCGGATTCCCGCCGGCTGGAGGAATTCTTCCGCTATTTCCTGGCCGCCAAGACATATAACCTGTTCAACCGCCGTGATGTTTATGACGGTTTCAAGGAATACTGGAACCGGACCGGGACCAGCCGGGAACAGAAACTGCGGGAGATCAACCGGTACTGCCGGTATTATATGGATATTTACCAGGGACCGGCGGAAGACCGGGCAGTGGAAGCGGCCCTGCAGGATTACCGGCACAGTGATTCCAGACTGCCGGCACCGTTCCTGATGGCCATGTTCTCCCTGTACGAAGACCATGTGATCGATATGGACACGCTGATCCGGCAGATCCGGCTGCTGGATTCCTATATGACCAGAAGAGCCTTGTGCGGCTATGATACAGGCAGCCTGAGCCGGTATTTCCCGCAGCTGCTGCGCTCGGTCATGAGCAGCTATCAGAAGAACCGCAGCGGCATACATGAGATTACAAAGGTTTACCTGATCAACTACAACCGTGGCCGACCGCTGGCTATGCCGACTGATGACCAGCTGCGCAGCCAGCTCAAGGAAGTCAATGCCTATTCCCTCATGTGCCTGCGCTCGGTGCTGGAGCGGATCGAGCACCATGGCGCGACGGCCAAAGTGGATGTGTCCGGACTGAATATCGAGCATATCATGCCGCAGCATCCCAATGCCTACTGGAAACGGGCGGCGAAGGCCAAGGATGAGGAAGAGTATGCCTTCTATGTCAACCTGATCGGCAACCTGACCCTGTGCGCGGAATATGACAATACCCGCATGGGAAACCAAAGCTTTGACGCCAAGAAAAAGATTCTTTCAGCCACCCGGCACATCCGCATGAATGAGGACATCCTGAACAAGCAGACCTGGGTATTCAAGGATATCCTGGAACGCTGTGACCGGCTGATCGAGGAAATTATCGAGATTTATCCTTACGAAGGGTCACATGCGGAAATGCGGGCCGGGGATGACATCATTACCCTGAACGCGCCGACGGTCAACGCCAAGGCGATTTACCGCAACCAGCATACGATTGAAGTACTGACCGGCAGCACCATGCGGGCTTACGGGCCGCAGGATATGAAATCCATGCGCCCGCAGTATCTCAACATGGTGCAGATCGGTGTCCTGTCGGAAGATGAAAACGGCCGGGCCCAGTTTGAAAAGAACTACCGGTTTCATGACCTGAACCTGGCGGCGTCGTTCCTGATGCACCGGGGCGGAAACAACCTTTCGGCCTGGACCCTTGAAAACGGTGAAGTATTCCAGCCGGAACAGGCCGGACAGAAAGAGGCAGAGCCGGAGGAACAAACTGAAAAAAAGCCGGCAAAACGGCCGGCCAGAAGACGAAAGACGGTAAAGGAGAGCCCGCCGGAAGAGGCTCCGGAAGCGCCGAAGCGCAAGGTGGAAGTCCGCCGGATCGGGGCAAAGAAAGCATCTCAGGATGCTTCGGAGCGCAAATCGTAGTATCTCATATAGACATCAAACGCGGAAGGAACTGCAAAGGACTGCAGTTCTTTCTTTGTCAGCAGGACAGTATCCGGCATGGGCAGGGTATCCATGTTTTCAACGGTCAGTTCATAGCCGGACATCTGCCATTCAAGGTGAGTGAAGACATGCCTGGCATCGGGAAGCTTCCGGATGCGCAGCACCGGTATCTGCAGTGACTCCATGTACCGGATGACTTCTTCCCGGCTTTGATGACCGGGCACATTCGGGAATTCATACAGACCTGCCAGCAGCCCGCCGGCCGGACGTCTGCGCAGGGCAAACCGGCTCCCATCCCGGATGACAAGGACAGTCAGGGGGACAATGCGGCGCTGCTTCAGTGCGGAGCGGTACGGGATGCGGTCAGTCAGCTGCTCCCGGAAGGCGGCACAATCACCGCGCAGGGGACATGCCTCACAGCGCGGGGCGCCGTTGGGCACGCACACCAGGGCACCAAGCTCCATCAAGGCCTGGGTGAAAGCGGATATGAAGCCGGCATCGGAAACCTGTTCCCGGCGATAGAAATCAGCTATGACGGCACGCATCGCTGTCTTTGTGTCTTCCGCCCGGATGTCATCGGCAACGGCAAAAATACGGGCAAGCACCCGCAGCACATTACCGTCAACAGCCGGAACCGGCTGGCCGAAGGCGATGGCCGCAATTGCCCCGGCTGTGTAGGGACCGATGCCCGGCAGCCGGATCAGTTCTTCCGGCTTTGCCGGCAGTTTACCGTCATATGCATTCACGAGGACAGCAGCACATTTCTGCAGATTCCGGGCCCGGGAATAATAACCCATGCCTTCCCACAGCTTCATCAGACGGTTCGGCGGACATGCGGCCAGGGCCGGGATATCCGGCAGTTCCCGGCGGAACGCCAGAAAACGCGGTATAACCGCCTCAACGCGGGTCTGCTGGAGCATGATCTCACTGATCCAGACATCATACGGATTCCCGGTGTCACGCCAGGGAAGCGTGCGTTTATTTCGGTGATACCAGTCCGTCAGGGCAGAAGCCATCGGCATTGTCAGTACAGGTGTATCCATGGCTCATATTCTAGCAAAGATCGGCGGGGCCGGGCATGACAAAAGCAATCTGCGCACAATAAAACCGCATCAATGTGCGGCTTTTCTGCGACTGGAGCGGGCGACGGGAATCGGACCCGCGTATTCAGCTTGGGAAGCTGACATTCTACCATTGAATTACG